>JAXHTJ010000076.1:0-10695 GCA_034190245.1 Halobacteriota archaeon
CCAACATTAAAGTCATTTGGGAATATATCTCTAAGTGAACATGCTTCTGCACAGAGTCCACAACACGTGCACTTAATCTCGTCTATATACCTCTTCTTTCTCAGCACCTTCACCTTGAAATTCCCGAATTCCCCGGATACTTCTTTCACCTCTGAATAGGTCAGAAGCTCGATATTTTTATGCCTGCCGGCATCGACCATCTTTGGGGCAAGAATACACATCGAACAGTCGTTTGTCGGAAAAGTTTTACCAAGTTGTGCCATCCTTCCGCCGATACTCGGCGTTTTTTTCAACTAAATAAACCTTTATACCGGAGTTTGTTGCTAAATCAAGAGCAGATTGTATTCCAGCGATTCCACCACCAATGACGAGGGGGCAGATTTAGTCGTTTTCATCACCCCGCAAGATCGGTGGAACGTCACCCCCTAATTTCTCTTTTACCTTTTCCTTTTTTATTTGGGCGGCCCTTTTTAGCACATCTTTATTCACGGAATCCTCCGATGCGTCTTTGAGCATATCAAATACTTCTTTACCTTTCTTTGATCTAATTATAACGGTTGAAAAACCAGCAGGGCTGCCAACAGATCCAACTGAAATATCTGCCATCTCCGAGGCAAAGTCCTCGCAGAACTCACAATTTGTGCGAACGGCATCATCGAGTTCCCCAACCTTGCAGGATACCTCTTTTCCGTCGATTGAAACGATAAAATTGCCTTTTGTGATGTCAAGCTTATCAGCCTTGTCTATGTCGATATCCATCAGCTCTTTTACCTTGTTTTTCAACATTTCATAATCGAAGTTCTCCATGCAGAACAGTCCCATGAGTGTAAGCTCGACCTGTGGAACATTTTTTAAAAGAACATCCTGTAGCTTTCTTGTTGCTCTTATCTGGCAGGGCGTTCCTACAAGAGCGATCTTTCTTTTTCCATCTCGAATAGCGTCACCGATCTTTTCAACCATAGACACTGCAACGTATTTTGTGCCGCTTGCTCTTTTAATATCTTCAACGGTTTCTGCTATTATTGGAGTTGCACGAAAACCATCCTCTTTAACGGCAACTATCACCGCATCAAAAACCCCATTTTCAATACCTAAAATAAGTAGCGATGATACAACACCACCATCTTGGCCTTCAACACCTGTTTTTATAGCATATAACTCTTTTACTAAACCTATTCCTTCTTCTGTTGTTCCTTCCAAAAACTCTTCTTCCAGAGCTTTAATATCGGTTTCTGTCATCGGGCAGACATCATAACAAGTACCATTATCACTGCATTTGATGACATCATGACCAAGTGAACAATCGGTATCTAACTCAGGTATGTCTTTTATTATCAAATGATAGCAAAATGATGCACATGCACCACATTTAGTGCAATAGCCTTGGTCGATTATCACCCTATTTAAACCTTCAAATCCCTCACTTCTTTTTAACAATGGTGCGAATTTTTCCATTGCTTCCATATTTGTACAACTCCACTAATTCTTCTTTTGGATAAAAAGATATAAGTTTTGTGAAATTAACGTGGTTAATAACAGATGACAGAAGGCTATGCTCCTTTCACTGGTATTATTATAATCACAGCCAATTGTATCCCTCGTGACCTTATTGGCGAGATGAAGATGGAAGAAACAGATATTAAAAAGGACCTAACCCTTTGACGATCGACCTGAATAACATCAGGACAGGAACAATCTCCAGTCTACCGATCCACATATTAAAGATGAGGATAACTTTTCCAATGGATGACATGTCAGCATTCGTTATGCCTGTAGATAGTCCAACGTTCCCCTGGGCAGAACATACCTCGAATATGACGTCTTCCAGGTGGTACATTGGTGGAACAACGTGCAATAGTGCAATGACCCCAACAAATAGGAAAATAATCCATAGCAGTGAGATTAATGTGGTTTCAGTCACCAGTTTATTAGCATCTTCCTCGGCCAGGAGCTTATCTCCCAATCTAAATGAAGTTATTGCCCTACTCGATAAAGTTGCTCTCCTTGACCACCAACTTACGCCCTTGTAAGCCAGGACCACTCTTACTAATTTGATACCTCCTGCTGTTGATCCTGCTGCACCTCCGATTACCATGGCCATTGATAGGGCGACCAGTGCCGTCTCCGACCACTCATGCACATTTGCTGTCTGAAAACCCGTGCACGTCAGTCCTGATACAAACTGAAAGGTCGAAAAACGTACCGATTCTAATACATCGCGATATTCCAGATAATTTTCGAGTGTAAGAGCCACCACACCCACCGCCATCAAGACGAGCATCGCTCTAAACTGTACATCTTTAAAGAGGGCACGGATATCACCTCTAAGTACTTTATAATGGATCAGGAAAGGTATGGACCCAAGGAACATAATGGGGATTATAGAAAGTTCAATAAGAGGAGAGTCGTATGATCCGATGCTACCGGCACTTACCGAGAAACCACCAGTCGCTATACCGGTCATACCATGATTGATCGCTTCCCATCCACCCATCCCTGCCAGGTAGAAAAGCCCGATACCAAATATTGTGAAGAGGAGATATATCCACCATATGGTCCTGACCGTGGAGATGATGCTTGGGTGTATCTTTTCATCCCTTGCCTCTGATTTGTAGAGTGTGAACGATCCTGTTCCTGGTCTTGATAGTATCGAGACCATAAGGACGATGACGCCCACACCACCAACCCACTGCATCATACTTCGCCAAAATTGGATTGTGTAGGTTAGTTCACCGGGATCTTCTATCATCGTTAGACCGGTTCCAGTCCAACCAGACATCGCTTCAAAGAACGAATCAATGGGGGGCATATCTTCTATCATCATAAAAGGAATAGAGCTTATAGCCGCCACAATCAACCATGATACAGCTGCCGTTATCATGGCATGTCTCAACTCGGATTCTTTCTTGCGTTTGAAGATAAACCTCATTAGAAGTCCAATCAAAATTGAGATAAAAGCTGGTATTAAAAGCCCAGTAATTACTTCAAACTCAGAACTGGCTATTGGAATAAAAGATACGAGTATCATAACGATGCCAAGAATAATTAGAATGCTACCAACATCCCTGAGAATTATCACTATACCTGAACGCAATTTTCCCCCTCTTAAGTACGATCTGAGATACTCTATCTAAGATGCTCTATGTTTATATATGTTTAGATTGCTAAAATATGTAGCGATGAATAAGCCAAAAAGGATAGGTATAGTTGCAAGACGTGACTCTCCCGAAAGATCAAAAATGGTTAGGGAGATAACCGATATTATCAAGGATAGGGTAGACATTATACCATATAAAGAAGCTCCATCGGACATGGATGAGGAGAATTATTGTTTTGATAATGTGGATGTCGATCTCATAATTTGTATAGGTGGAGATGGCACCATTCTGAAAACTCTGCAGTTATTGAAGGATCCCATTCCCATACTGGGTATAAATATGGGTGCAGTGGGTTTCCTTGCAGATATCCCCCCGGAAGAGGCAATTGATGTTATAGAAGAGGCAATTTTGGGCTTTGAGACCGAGTCCAAAGCGAGGCTTGCAATCGATATAAATGGGGAGAAGCAGCCTTTTGCGATGAATGAAGCAGTGATTCTGACATCAAGACCTGCCAAGATTCTTCGCTTTACAATACTCATAGACGGTAGCGAATTGGAGACCCTGAGGGCTGATGGTGTTGTATTTGCCACTCCTACCGGCTCAACTGCTTATGCGATGAGTGCAGGTGGGCCAATTGTGGATCCTCGGGTGGATGCAACGATCATCGTTCCGCTGGCGCCCTTCAAGCTATCAGCCAGGCCAAGTGTTGTTCCGGCAGAAAGTGAAATATGCCTTGAGCTGCTTGAAGCAAAGGAGGTAACGATAGTCATCGATGGTCAGTACAATAGAGAGGTTTCAAAGGACGATGTGATAACAATTACAAGATCGGAAAAGCCTGCACTCTTTGTGAAGACGGATAAGACCTTCTTCTCCAAGGTGAGGAGTAAGCTTGTGTTGAGTGATACTGAGTGATACTATATGAAACTGCAGAGACCTAGAGGTACAAGGGATTTTCTCCCTGAAGAGATGAGAGGGAGGCGTTTTGTTGAGGGGATCATGAGGGATCTGGCCGAGAGGTGGGGTTATGAAGAGATTAAGACACCAACGTTTGAGTCGACAGAGCTATTCACGATAAAATCCGGAGAGGGGATCATTGAAGAGATCTACAGTTTTAAAGACAAAGGGGGAAGGGATATTGCGCTCAGGCCTGAGCTTACCGCACCGGTTATAAGGATGTATGTGGATGAGATGCAGGTGTCGCCGAAGCCGATCAAGCTGTACTATTTTGATAACTGTTTTAGGTACGAGAGGCCCCAGATGGGTAGATTCAGGGAGTTCTGGCAGTTCGGAGTAGAGATAATTGCCGGGAAGTTTCCGGATTCAGATTGCGAGGTGATAGCTCTTGCATCGTCTATGGCGGATGCACTTGGAATTGAAGGAAGGCTTCATATCGGCCACCTTGGTGTTATTCGAAGCATCCTTAAGGACTTTGATACTGACACTCAGAACGCAGTACTGAGGCTGGTGGACAAGAAGAATGAGGATGAGGTAAGAGAGGTTCTTGATGGGGCAGGAGGCGTAGTGGATACACTACTTGAAATAACACGTCTGAGCGGTGATAGATCTGTCATTGAAGCCGCAAGAGACCTGATTGGTGATGATGAGAGTCTGAATGAGCTTGACCTGGTCTTGGAGATGCTCTCAATTTATGATGTTGACTCTATAGTCGATTTTGGGATAGCAAGGGGGCTGGACTACTACAACGGAGTTGTCTTCGAGATCTATTCTGATGCACTTGGAGCACAGAATCAGATATGTGGCGGTGGATCATATGCCCTTGCAGCCCTTTTTGGGGGAAATGATGTCGTCTCTACCGGATTCGCTTTCGGTTTTGACAGGGCACTTGAGGTTTGCGATCTTCCGGTGCAAAAGCAGCTCAAAGTGGTGGTAGCAACGACTGATGATGCAAGAAACGAAGCGATAAAGATAGCACTTCGGCTGAGGGAGGAAGTGCCGGCTTACCTTGATTTGATGAGGAAAGGACTGAAGTCACAGTTGGCATACGCAAACACCATAGGTGCTTCATTTACCGTTATCGTTGGTAAGAAAGAGTTAGCAGAGGGTAAAGTCACTCTAAAGAATATGTATACGGAAGAACAGGAAATGATAGATCTTGATGAGTGTATCAGAAGTATTGTTTCACATAAACAGGGGGTATGATTGTGGGAAAAGTTATGGTAACAGGTGGAGCAGGGTTTATAGGGTCGTATCTGGTCGACCGGCTTGTAGAAGAGGGAAAAGACGTTGTTGTCTACGACGATCTCAGCTCTGGAAAAAAAGAGTTCATAGAAGAGCAGATAAAGAGTGAAAAGATCGAGTTTGTTTTGGGGGATATGCTAAACATCGAAAAACTGAATGAATCGATGATGGGCGTCAGCGAGGTGTGGCATCTGGCTGCAAATCCGGATGTGAGAAGCGGTTCTTCGGATACAAAAGTGCACCTTGAACAAAATATAATTGCGACTCATAACCTTCTTGAAACGATGAGGAAGAATGGTGTCAGATCAATCTTTTTCACGTCAACGTCCACGGTCTATGGTGAAGCATCCGTGATACCCACTTCTGAGGATTACGGTCCTTTAAAGCCGATATCGCTTTATGGAGCTTCCAAGCTGGCAGCAGAGGCACTCATATCCTCTTATTGCTACACATTTGATATGGAAACTGTCTTTTATAGATTTGCAAACGTTATCGGTAAAAGGAGCACTCACGGCGTAATCTATGATTTTGTAAATAAGCTCAGAAAGAATCCAAAAGAGCTGGAGATACTGGGTGATGGAAACCAGTGCAAATCTTATTTCCTGATCAACGACTGCATAGATGGGATGCTCTTCGGGGCAGAGAGGAGAGAGGAGAGGGTGGAGATCTACAACATAGGTTCTGAAGACATGATCACGGTGAAGGAGCTTGCGAAGATTGTTGTTGATGGCATGGGCTTACAGGATGTAAAATTCACCTATACCGGCGGTGTAGACGGCGGTAGAGGCTGGAAGGGCGATGTGAAAGTGATGCAGCTATCTATTGAAAAGCTGAAGAATATTGGCTGGATGCCAGAGTACAACTCCTCGGAAGCTGTAGAGAAGACCGCTTTAGAGCTGGTTTAATCTTTTTAAGATCATCATATCTTGAAGATAAATTATAAGTATATGATGACATAAACTCTATTCCCATGAATCTCGAAGGAAGTGGTTATTCGAAAGTACTTGTAAGGCAGGTTGTTGTGGTCTCAACCATCTCTAAAAACTCTATTCCTAATGCAGCACCATTCAGTTTTAACTCACCAATAAGCTTCAATCCACCGCTTTATGGCTTCTCTTGTAACCCAAAACACCACACATGGAAGAATATAAAGGAGACCGGGGAATTTGTTGTGAATGTCGTAGGAAGTGATTTTGGTGAGCTTATGGAGGTTCTGGAGTTCCCCCATGACTACGAGGTTAACGAAATTGAGAAGGCAGGTCTCACCGAAGTGAAATCAGAGAAAGTAACGCCACCAAGAATAAAAGAAGCAAATGCCTGGATAGAGTGTAAACTCTATGATTCAGTAGATCTTGGAGATCATGTATGGGTCGTTGGAGAGGTTCTGTGTACGGAGGTCAAAGATGAACTCTACAAAGGGGACGTGCTCGACGTAAAGAAAGCAAGGGCCCTATGCCACCTCAGCGGAAAATACTTTGCAGGTGACATGGAGATAAAGGAGTACAATAGAGCTCAGAGGAAGTAGACACCGGCAACGTGAAATACCATCATCATATTTCCTAGGACAAGTAATATTCCCATATGTACTATCGCAAACATACCATTTTTCGGGGTTGGATTCCTGGCAAGCAGAAAATAAGGGATGAGCTGAGCGGCTATAATCGGGATTGCCCATTTCAGAAATCCGGATGTGAATAAGTAATTGGAGCTGCTTATGATCACGATCAGTATATCTGCGAGGAGTATACAGAGGAATCCAAGGTAAAATGATCTTCCTAGCCCCAGTTTTGTGGCTATTGTAGTGAGACCCTCCTTTTTATCACCCTCGTAATCAACGATTGTTGTTGGCATATAAATGGCACCGGTTCCGAGGGCGACTATAACAAACCACCATACAAGCTCACCAAGTGGTCTACCGGCCCCCGCTGCCGCCCAACCTGCAAGTGAACAGATCACGCCGGCACCTACCATACAGGTGATAAGATCAATACCAGGTTTCTCTTTTAACCTGACAGGGGGCGCCGAGTAAAGAACGGACAGAAGAATGCAAATTGAGATGAGGCCTGTAAACAACCATGAAATGCGCATTGATAACAGAACAGCACCAAGCATAAGGACAATGGAAGTCAAAAGAGCCGTTTCCGAACTGAGGAGGCCTGTTACCATGGGATACTCCTCTTTTCTTATCGACTTATCATACTCTCTATCACAATAATCGTTGAATAGAAGCGTTGAACCACCCAATAGAGGGCCAACGACTATCACGCCCAAAAAGAAATTCTCTGAAGCTGCCATCCAGGAACCGATAAAATCAAGGATGAGATAAAACATATTCGCTGTAGAGGGATTCTCACCAAAACTGTTAATCAACCAACCCCATGTCTCACCCTGTGAAGGGAGTACCACCTTAAGCGTGTATGCCCAGCTGATATAGTAAGGGCCCATGGAGACCCACCAGAAGAGCATATTCATGTGTTTCAATAGATACCTTAAGGTTCTTGGAAAAGATGATATCGTATTTAAGATCCCTTTAAAGAATTCTTCTCCTACAGGTGTTTCTTCTGACATTCTCAGATCGCGCTTTTATCTTTTTCTCAAGGAGACCTCAATGGATTCATTATATTGAGGGGGTCAAATACAGCTTTAATATCTTGCATGGCACTGGTGTCCTCCCCTTGTGATTTCTTTTCACTGAACGCATGATAAACGCCCATCACCGCTCCCCCGCCGTATTCAGCTCCAAGCTCATCTACCTTCTTCATGAAAGCCATACATGTTGCACGTCTGAGCAGTTCGTCATCATTGGTCAGATAGTAGGGCATGAGTAGAACCGTGTTACGATCTACAACTGTTCCATTAACTGATGCTTTGAGCTTCATCTTCTCTGTAATCTCATATATCCCACCGATCATCTCAATCAGATGCGGGATCGGTGCAAAGGCTTCACCCATAACTGCAGAGCTCAAATTATCAGAACCACCCCCATTATATCTCGAATCCCACTCTTGATTTGAGACCTCTTTACTCTCTTTTTTACCACTTCCGGATAGTTGATCGATTATCTTCTCCTCATAATCCATCATCTCTTGCGGACCTTTCAGGGCTACATTCAACATCGGTCCTTCAGGAGCATCAATACCCGAAGAGCGTATAAAATCATAGTGATTTTTATCAGCAAAGGATATATTCAGGGGCACAATTTTTGACCTTGATATCAGGTATATCGCTTCAAAGAGTCTGCTCATATCAGAATAAGAGTAGGACAGCGCCCGGAGATCTTCTTTGGGGTAAATCTTAAGCGAGGCCTTTGAGATTATACCAAGAGTGCCTTCCGCCCCAACAAACATGCCATTGAGGTTATATCCGGAGCTGTTGGAGACCACATCTTTAAATCCGGTGTTTATAATCTTTCCGTTCGGTAGCACAACCTCTAAAGACCTTATCTGCTCGCCGATGCCACCATATTTGTAAGAGCCAATCCCGTAACCGCCAGTGTTTATCCAACCACCCACAGTGGCGGATGATGCGTTAGTTGGATACGATCCTACCATGAATCCTTTTTTCGATAAAGCGTCACAAACCCCCTCCCAGTTCATTCCCGCCTCCACGGTAACCTTCAGATTCTCTTTGTCTATCTCCAATATACTATCCATTGTCCTCAGATCTAAGACGATACCATTATCTGGAACTACACCGCCATATATCCAGCTATCTCCACCCATCGGTATAATAACCTTATTTTCATTTATGGCACACTTAACAATTGCAGATATATCCTCGGACGTTTTTGGCTTTACGACATCAACTTTCTTCATTAAATCATTTCCACTCAAATCATAGCCCCCTTCTGCAACATATTGATAAATCCATATTTTAAATAACCAGCACATTAATATTTCGTTTATATTTCGTTCTGATAGGTGTGGTGGTTCTTACAGCTTTTATATCACAATTTAAAGTTCGCATTTCACCTTCTCTGCGATTGCATCTCCGAGATCACTTGTGGTTGAGGAGCCTCCAAGATCATGTGTCCTTATTTTACCTTCTTTAAGTACCTCTCTTATCGCCCATTCTATCTTCCCTGATGCTTCTATCTCGCCCAGAGTATCAAGCATCATGGCACCGGCCCATATCGTTGCGATCGGATCTGCCCTGTTCATCCCCTTATACTTTGGAGCGGATCCATGAATCGGTTCAAACATCGATGTCCCCTCCGGGTTGATATTACCTCCTGGAGCAAGTCCGAGTCCACCCTGTATCATGGCACCAAGGTCAGTTATTATGTCTCCGAACATATTTGGTGTGACAACAACCTGATACCATTCCGGGTTTTTCACCATCCACATACATATGGCATCGACAAAATTAAACTCTGTCTCAATATCTGGATAGCCCTTTGCCACCTCTTCAAAAGCTTCCCTCCAGAAACCGTACATATGCGACAGAACATTTGCTTTGTCAACCGAAGCAACCCTCTCTTTTCCTTTCCTCTTTGCAAGCTCGAATGCGTACCTGATGACACGCATCGCGCCTTCCCTGCTTATAACCCCTATCTGGTACGCTATCTCATCACTATCAGTCTCGATGTCCAGACCAAATTTGACATTGTACATATCACGTACGACCTCGAGCGTAACTTTATCTGTACCTCTGGTAGCTCTTCCTCCAATCCCGACATAGAAGTCCTCAGTGTTCTCCCTCACGACTGTAAAGTTGATATCTTCAGGGCCTTTGTCCTTGATTGGCGTCCACACGCTTTCGAGTAGCTGGACAGGCCTCAGGTTTATGTACTCATCAAGGTAAAATCTCATCTTGAGCAGTATCCCCTTCTCAAGTACCCCTGGCTCGATTCTTGGATCTCCAAGGGCACCGAGATATAATACTTTGTACCTGGAGAACTCCTTGAGTGCATCCTCGGATAACAGCTCACCTGTCTTCAAGTAATGCTCGGCACCGTATGGATATGATATCCATTCTACATCAAAGCCTTCTACTTCGGCAACAGCATCAATGACCTTCTTACCTTCCTCAATTATCTCGGGGCCAATTCCATCTCCACCAATTACAGGTATCTTGTAATTACTCATATTGCCACCTACAACCTTTTAAAAAGGTTGAACTTTTACTCGACATATGGCAGGACCATACGCCATATCCCGACTTCTTCGGGGGTTTTCCCAGCATAAAGCTGAAACTCATTGCTAAAGGGACGTTCCTTCTCTTATTCCCAGTAGCCTTCTGTGTTAGAGCCTTATAAATAACTAACCCACATTCCCCATTAAACTCCCTCAACCATAATATTTTTCACACTCCGGTCCAAGCAGGGAAAGTATCTTCAACAAAACATCCTTCATATTCGCCACTTCACAATTAACCTTGTTTCCGATTTTAACAACAA
>JAXHTJ010000077.1:0-10588 GCA_034190245.1 Halobacteriota archaeon
CCTTTGTTGTCATGAAAAATAAACCTCCAGCATCTTATCTGCGATACCATCCCACGAGATGTCTATCTCAATTGTTTTTCCACCCTCTCCTATTTTTTTGGCAGCTTTACTATCTGAGAGAATTTTTTTAATACCCTGAGCCAACGAATCTGGATTATCATAGGCTTTAAGTCCATCTGTCTCGTGCTCGGCATAATCAAATCCGTTGTAACTCATGACAATTGGTTTTTCTGAATTCCATTCTTGCAGAACGACAATACCATAAGGCTCATTTCTGGATGGCAAGCATACAACATCACTTGCCTTGTATAAATCGATCAGATCTTCATCTGGTATGTACCCTAAAAATCTACAAGCATCGGATATGCCAAGCTCCCACAACTCACGTTTTAGATAGTTCGTAATACACCCATTGCCGACAAAAATAAATTTTGTATCTGGAAAATCCTTTATAACTGATTGTATCGCTTTTGATAAAATTTTACATTCTTTTTCTTCTCCCATTCCCCCAACAAATAGAAAAATTGAATCTGAAGGCTCTATTTCGTACTTTTCTTTTATCTTTTCAGGGTCCATCTTTTTATAGAATCTCTTGATGTTGGCACCATCATATATAACAGATATCTTCCAATCAGGCACGTTATAAAGCCACTCTACCTCGTCTTTTAGATGTTGTGAAACAACGATAATCTTATCTGATATACGGACACCACACCATTCCAGGTCTCTTATGACCCTTGGCATACCTTTGTAAAAATTATTCCCACATCTTCCAAACTCTGTAGAGTGCACGGTAAATATTATCTTGGCTTTGCTCTTCGCTTTTATCTGTGAAAGTGCGTTAACGATAACCCAGTCATGTCCATGAACAACATCAAATTCCCCATACGTTTTCTCCACTTCGGAAAAAGAATTCGAAAAGGAGTTACACATGGTATCAATCTCTGAAATAAAATCCGAGTTGAAATCAGAGAAGCACCTGTGATACATCACGCCATTTATCTCCTCATGTCTGTTTTGTTCGCATAATACTCTTGCAAATACATGAACTTCGTTTCCCAGCCTATGTAAAGCCTCTGCAAACTGCGTTATATGTAGTTTAGCATCGCCCATCATGATAGGATTAAGTGAATCCCAGCTAAGCAGAGCAACTCTCAATCTCAATCACCTCCTTATCATGTGCCTCATTATGTTTGATCATCATCCGTGACGACACCTTCTCAATCAGTTTTCTTCTCGCCTTTTTATCGTTTTCATCTATCTTTTCTATCTCGTCTGCTAATTCCTCGTCTCTGAAGACATATCTGATCCATTGAGCTAAATCATTGAAGTTCTCCCTGAGATGGTAGTCTATCGACCTCTGATCCACCTTTCTCAAGATAGCCACAAACTCCTCGATGCCATTTGCAACAAAACCTGTTGAAACTATATTACGTCCTTCACGCATATTGAAGTAAAATGCTTCTTCATCCGATAGTATGCGGAAGAAACCACCGTTCTCACTTGCTCTTTCAAATCTTTTTATAGTCGCATGAACAATCGAACTATGTGGAAGCGAAGTAAATGGCCAGATATTTGAACCATTAGCGATCCCAACTGATCTTTCGAGTTTGCAATAACCACCAATCGTTGCATCGTTTATCTTTGCTCCGTCCCCTATTGTAGTGTATTCGCCAACAAAAGATCCTACAATTCTTGATCTTTTCCCAACTGAAACATCCTCGAATAGTGTCGAGCTATATATCTCGGTATTCTCATCTATACATACTCCATCACCGATACAGGTATAAGGCCCTATAAAACAGTTATCTTCAATTATAACATCATCACCAATAACAGCCGGACCCATAATTATCGATTCTCCGACCTCGACGTTCTCTCCCAGGACTACATTCTCAAACGTCTCGCCACATATGATTGATGATATCCTATTTCTAACATGCCCCATCATCCATCTTGTTGCTCTAACATAATCTTTTGACCGTCTAATATCCACCCAAAATCCATCGGTAATATAACCAGATATATCGCCCTTTTCGATCACCATCGAAAAAAGGTCCTGTGAAAAATCGAAATGTCCATCAGGAATATAGTCCATAGCTTCCGACTCAATAACATATATACCGGTGTTTGTAAAATTACTGAAAGATTCTCCGGTTATTTTGTCATCAAATTTTATTATTCTTCCATTCCCCTCGATATCTGCGATAGCCAAGTTTTGAGTGTCTTTGACTGGTGAAAGTACAATTGTGACAAGACCTCCAGATTTTTTGTGGAGTCTTACAATTTCACTAAGGTCAATATCTGTGATGATATCTCCCTGAACGACTACGAAGGTCTCATCAAGATATGTAACATATTTTACTGGTATTGCAGATCCAAGTGGTTCTGTCTCTTCAGGATATGATAGATTAACATATTGTTTCTCCGCAAAATATTCCATCATCTGCTCTCGAAGATCGTTTGTAACTATCGCTATATTATACACAAAATGGCTTTGAAGATAATCCACTATGTGCTCTATTATCGGTTTGTTTATCAGAGGTAGTAATGGCTTTGGCTTTGTGAAGGTCAGCGGTTTTAAGTTGTCATTTTCTCCTGCAAGTATTATTGCCTTCATGATTGAGAGGACGTCTTCTCAATTATATAAATCTCGTTGAGAGGGATGTCACACTAATAACGATTAATGCACACGTTGTCCTAACACAATCAAAATGCTATATTGGTGTGTGATAAAGTAGCACTATACATGAACCCCCTCCACAACCTAGTGAGTCCCTTATGAAATGAGTATGCCAACTAAAAGTAAACTTAGTGATACATGTTTTTGGATATATTCTATTTTGGTGTGATGGGTGGAGGGGGTATAATTTTCATAAACTCCACCTCCGTTAATTTTGGAACCTCCAGCGAAGTAAAACAAGTATTCATTTCAAAGATATCCTAATACCTCTTTCGCCCTTGGACATTGTTATCTTATCTTCGCGTAAAAGCCATCCAATACCCATATTTACAAGAGACCTTGTTTTAGTTGAATTTGATTGCACACCACTCAAACTAAGTTCGCCCTTTTCGTTTAGAAGATTCCAAATTTCTCCTGCGGTCTCTCCAACTTCTTCGATCATCTTATAATATTCCCTCCTAAAGAATTCTTTCTTTGCTATATCTATAAAACTAAAAATCATACAGTATAAACCCTTAAAGTCTTTGTTGCGATGTTATCCCATGAAAAAGCTCCCACAAGGTTATTTCCGTTATCTGCAATATTTTTAGCGGTGCTATTATCGAATAGGACTTCATTTATACCCCATGCAACAGAATCCGGGTAATCGTAGACTTTAAGCCCATTTACACCATGTTCAATATAGTCAAACCCGTTGTGAGTCACTACAACTGGTTTCCCAGCACTCCACGCTTCTAAGACAACAATTCCAAAAGGTTCGTTTCTTGATGGTACGCATACAAGATCACTGGTTTTGTACAGTTCGTTTAACTCGTTTTCCGGTATATATCCTAAAAATTTGCAAGCGTCAGATACTCCAAGTGCCCAGGCTCTATGTTTTAGGTAGTCCGTCATATGCCCGTTTCCAGCAAATACAAATTTTACATCAGGAAAAACCTTTAAAACGGATGGTATAGCTTCAATCAGGATATCAGGACCTTTTTGCTCAGTCATTCTTCCAGTGAAAAGACAGATGTGATCTGAATCTGGTATCCCATATCTATGCTTTATCTCTTTAGGATTTACCATTATATCAAATCTTTTGAGGTCAATACCATTATATATAACAGACATTTTCCAATCAGGCACGTTATAGAGCCATTTCACTTCATCTTTTAGATGATGTGAAACAGTAATAACCTTATCTGCAATATAGCTTCCATACCATTCCAAGTCTCTTATGGTTCTTGGTAAACCCTCATATAAGTTGTTACCACACCTTCCATACTCTGTGGAGTGTATGGTAAATATTATGTTAGCATCGCTTTTTTCCTTTATCTGTGCTAGCGCATTGACAGTAAGCCAGTCGTGTCCATGTGCAATATCAAAATCTCCATCTTTATTCTTTACTTCCAAAAAATTATTCACAAAAGAATTGCACATATTGTTGACCTCAGAGATAAAATCCGAGTTAAAATCAAAAGGGCATCTATGATAGATTACCCCATCTATAGCTTCACAACTTTTTTGCCCCTCACCCATTCTTGTAAATATATGAACTTCGTTTGCATGCCTATGTAAGGCCTCCGCCAGCTGTGTTACATGAGGTGAGATCCCGCCAACTCGTATGGAATGGAGCGACTCCCAGCTAAGAAGAGCAATTTTCATTTTTTGTCACCTCCTTAATATTATGTTTTTTCGATATTTCCGATGATATAGCCTTTATTAACTTTTTCCTGGATTTTTTATCGCATATATCTATTTTCTCTATTTCATCTGCCAATTCTTCATCATTGAAGACATATCTGATCCACTGGGCAAAATTGTTAAAGTTTTCTTTGAGATGATAGTATATAGACCTCTGATCCACTTTTTTCAATATTTCTAAAAACTCCTCAATGTTATTTGCAACAAAACCTGTTGGAATTACTTTACGCCCTTTTTGCATATAGAAATAAAATGCCTCTTCTTCAGATAATTTTTTAAAAAAATCACCGTTGTTACCACGTTGTATGAATCTTTTAATTGCTCCGTCAACAATCGAATTGGAGGGGAGCATTGTAAATGGCCAAATATTTGAACCATCAGCAATTTCAATTGCCCGTCCAAGTCTACAATACCCACTAATAGTCGCATCATTTATATTTGCACCATCTCCAATTTCAGTATATTCACCAATAAAACAACCACCTATTTTTGATTTTTTCCCTACACAGACATCTTCGAATAAAACTGAGTTGTCAATACTTGTCCACCCCTCAATTCGTGCACCATCACCAATACAGGAATAAGGTCCTATAAAGCAGTTATCCTGGATTACAACATTATCACCGACTGCTGCCGGGCCAACAATTACCGAGTCCCCTATATCGGCTCGTTCACTTATGAAAACATTATTTAATACTTCCCCTGAAATGTCAGAGGGTACACTTTTTCTAATATTTTCTAACATCCAGCTCATTGCCCTTACATAGTCTTTTGGTTGTTCAATATCCACCCAGAAAGAATCTGTGAGATAACCGTACAATTCACCCTTTTTAATTAGAATTGGAAAGAGATCTCTTGCAAAATCGAAATATCTTAAAGGAACGTATGTCATAACCTCTGGCTCTATTATATATACTCCAGTATTTGCAAGGTCACTGTAACAATTCCCTTCAGGCTTCTCATAAAATCGTATTATTCTTCCATCTCCCTCTATTTCAGCAATGCCAAATTGTTTCGTCTCTTTTACCGGAGATAGTGCTATTGTCATAAGATTGCCGGCTTTTTTGTGTCGCTTTATTAATCTATCCAGGTTGATATCTGTGATTATGTCTCCCTGAATAACAACGAAAGTCTCATCAGGATCTCCTATGTTTTTAACAGACCCTGCGGTTCCAAGTGGCTCTTTTTCTTTTGGAAAGGATATATCAACATGTTCTATATCCTTTAAATGATCAATCAATTGTTCTCTAATATCGTCCGATGTTATCGAAATATCGAAAATACAGTGTTTTTTAAGATATTCCACTATATGATCTACTATTGGTTTGTTAACCAGCGGTATCAAAGGCTTTGGCTTTGTGAAGGTCAGCGGTTTTAAGTTGTCATTTCCTCCTGCAAGTATTATTGCCTTCATGCTTGAGAGGACGTCTTCTCAATTATATAAATCTCTTTGAGAGGGATGTCACACTAATAAAGATTTATTCACACTTTATCCTAACACAATCAAAAATGCTATATTGGTGTGTGATAAAGTGGTACTACATATCATCAAATTTTGAGATAAAATGATACGTAAAAATATCTCACTCGAAAAGGATGACCTAAAAAAGATTGAACCCATAGTTGATAAGCACAACGGGAATCTCAGCGCGGCTATAAGAGAGATAATCGGCTTTGCAGATGATGCATTGAAGAATTTTGGAGACATTAATTCCGCAAAAAATTTTGAGAGGGCGACCAACGGAGTCGTCATTTCAAAAGGGATTTTAAATTGGCTTCTAGAACAAACCGAAGGTTGCCTTCCTGATTACGAAGCCATTGATAGAATAACTGAAAGATGCGATACCAAAAACGGGATCGATTTTTCTTGTATTATGAATATGTGTGATGAATTGACGGTAGATCATAAAATTGAATTTGATCAGGAGAACCCATCCTCTATTAATGTAGAATTAAACGGCAAGAGATTACAAACAGAATATGTAGCAAAGATTATATCCTGTATTTTGGCTGAAAAGAGGTATATCTTAAGTGATGTTTCCAAACATGCATCTTCCATATCTCTCAAATTGGATAAAGAAGGAAGTTATGAGGAGATTAGAGAAAAATTGTTAAAGCATTTCGGTGATCGCCATGTTATGATGCAGGAGATATTAGATAAGCCGGTTTACTGGAATAATGTCATAATTTCCACAACGGAATGGTCCGATATCCAAAAATATAAGTTTCCAAGGATCTATATCCAAAAAAAGTACTGATCAGATGATATCTCTAATTCTTTTTCTTGCCTTATTCATCTCTTCCAGTACAGGATTTATACTTATATCTTCGTTTGCCGTCACACTAATTATGAAATTGGGGCAGATTTGTGTCAGTATCGCTCCATTTTCCGTTTTTATTAAAATGTAATCTATGTCGCCCTCTTTTAGCACTTTAGCACATTT
Organism: Halobacteriota archaeon; assembly: GCA_034190245.1. Taxonomy (GTDB): domain Archaea; phylum Halobacteriota; class Syntropharchaeia; order DAOWMC01; family DAOWMC01; genus JAXHTJ01. Next base: position 6,814 of record JAXHTJ010000077.1, read on the forward strand.
TTCTGCACATTTTGACATCATTGCCAAGATAGAGGGTAATATATCTATCGAGATATCGCCGTTATGATAATCCATCAGTATCCCGTCTCTTGATAGAACGGCAGATGCTTTTACACCATCTGCCCCTACCAGATCCTTCAACACCTCCAAAATTTCAGATCTCGATCTCATGTTTCCCCCCACAGTTTAATCGCAGCAGATGCCAAGAGATACACACCAATCACAGTCAGGATCCTTCCAACCACCAAAAGCGCTCTACCGTAAGGAATCAGTTCATAAAGTTCATAATAAGCATAATAAATCCTGAAAGATGATGCTATGACCTTTACAATCCCGGATAAAGCTATAAAATTCCAACCGAGTCTGAATATTGAAAAATTAAACTTCTGCCTTGCATATATAGCTATTAAAAGTAAAAGAAGACCTGCTATCAGATTAATGGCTTCGACGGCCACACCATCCCATACTGCTATAGGCATACTATCTAACAGATATATTTTATTTATATAAAAGTTTGTTCTTTAGTGTGCCTTGTCGTATTGTTATGCATAACTCATATCTTTCACCCTCCATGTCTAATATCGCCTCACAGGCAATTATACTTAATACAATATGTTAACTTTGTTTAGAGATATTGTTGGATGTTTGCTGAAGGATTGCTGAAAGATCGCAGAAGATTTGCAGATCAGAGCAGTGAAAAGTAAACCTCGCTGCCATTATGCTTCCTTGTCACAACCCCTTCATCCTCGAGTTTTTCTAAATGTTTCAAGATCATGCATTTTGCCATGTGTTTGAGCCAGGGAGATATCGCAGGACTTATCATCTTCCAATATTTTTCTTTGAAAATCGGTATCCTCTCAGAGAGATCACCGACTCTCATCTCTTTATCGGACAATAGACCCAGTATCTTCTTTTCCCGCTCTAACAATACCTCTGCGTAGCTTTTAAATCTATCTTCAATTCCCTCTGTTACTGGATCTGGCAAATGCCCTGTTACAACAACACTTGGTTTCAGTTCCCTGATCTTGTTGATAGATTCTATGAATTGTGAAACATCTGCCGTAATGCCCATGCAAAAAGGTCCAAACTTTGTTAGATCAATATCCGCAGTATAAATCACACCTGAGTTCCGATCCATGAAACATGAAAAACCATCTGTGTGTCCGGGGGCGTGTATCGCTTCGAGTTTTACATCACCCAGATTTATCACATCACCATCTTTATATACACCGTCGACCTTGCACTCTTTAAATCCAATTGTCCTGGCATAACCGGGTAATAACATTTTGAAAAAAACTGTCTTTGGAGGTTCAATACAGTGATATCGCCTCTTAATCTCCTCAAAATCTTCCAATATCCTGCCTTCCTGCTCTGGCATTATCACCTGGCAATCTGATCTTTTACGAATATACCAGGAAGATGCAGTGTGATCAAAATGATGGTGGGTGTTTATAACAAGGTCAACGTCTTTTACTCTCAAACCGAGTGAGCTAAATCCCCTCTCAAGCTCTTTTTTCCCACATCCGGGATCGATGACTGCTATCTCCTCGTCTGCTATCACCATTGTGTTACACCAAGGGTTTCTGGAGCCATTATATCCTTTAATCATAAATATCTTATCTGATATCTTAAAAACGCCTTCGGGTTCCATAATCTACCTCCATCTCTATTCTTAAAATATTTTTAATAGACAAAATCGAGAGTGTTTGCCAAAGAAAAGTAAACGTCTCCCTCCTTCTGCCTCCTCGTAACGACTCCCTCTTCTTCAAGCTTCTCCAAATGTTTCAAAATCATGCATCTTTTCAGGTGCTCAAGATATGGGGCTGCTCCCATGCGACTGAAAAAGTCGATATATTTTTTTGAAAGAATAGGCATTTGTTTGGATAGTTCAACAATCGTACTTTCTTTGAGAAACAATAGACCCAATATCTTCCTTTCCCGTTCTGATAATACGCTTAAGTAGCTTTTAAATTTATCTTCAATTTTTTCTGTTACTGGAACTGGCAGGTGTCCACTCACAACAACTTTTGGTTTAAGTCTCATGATTTTGAAAGTAGAATCTATGAATTGTGAAACATCTGCTGTGAGGTCTATGCAAACAGGACCCATATTTGTTAAATCGATATCGGCAGTATAAATCATTCCTGAATCACGATCCATAAAACACGTGTGGCCATCAGTGTGTCCAGGAGTATGTATCGCTTCGAGTTTCACTTCTCCCAGGCTTATCACATCGCCATCTTTATATACATCATCAACCTTGCACTCTTTAAATCCAGTCGGCCTATCCATAACTGACATTGTTGCCTTAAAATAAGTCGTCTCTGGAGGCTTAATACAGAAAAAACGTCTCTTTATAGCATCCATATCTTCCAATATCTTGCCTTCTTGCTCCGGCATGATCACCTGACAATTCGATTTTTCTCGAATATACCATGAAGAAGAAGTGTGATCCTGATGATAATGGGTATTTATAACGAGTTCAACGTCTTTTACTTTCAAACCTAACAAACTAAGCCCATTCTCAAGCACATCTTTTCTGCACCCCGGGTCGATGACTGCTATGCTCTCATCTGCTATCACAAGTGTTGTGCACCAGGGATTTCTGGATTTGTTAAACCCTTCAATCATGTATATTTTATCCGCTATTTTTATAACTCCTTTAGATCCCATTTAGACCAACCACCTGTCATTTTTTCATCACTTTTCTTTAGCATACCTCAAAAATGAGATATATACCAATTAAATATAAATTTATCTCATAAAATAGGTTAAAATTAAAATTAGAGTTATATTTAAGCTTTTTTATTAATTTTAAAACTTTTATAGAATTTTCCCAAATCTGGACAATTTCTCCAAATCTGGACAATCTCACCCAATCCGTATAATCTCGATTCTTATGGAAAACTATAATATGACACAGATAGACTAATGCTGAACAGGTATGAACAGTTCATCAGAGGTGATTTCTCAATTATTTAAAGCATCGGGTCATAAGGCTAGAATAGAGATAATAAGTTCCCTTGAGGAGGATAATAAGTCTGCAAAAGACCTTGCAAGGATTTTAGACACCTCTCAGGCGTATGTTTATAAACATCTCCGGATATTAAGCGAAGAAGGCCTGATAAAACGAGTTGAAGAAGGCTTCGCCCTTTCTGCAAGTGGCAAAATCTTTGTAAATTCATTTGGTACAATAGAAGTGATCACAAGATACAGGCATATCTGGGAAAATCACAAAATCGATGGAATTCCAACAGATCTTTTGATTGAAATTGGTGTGATTAGAAACGCTGAACTTATCAGTCCGGCTCATGAGGTGCTCAGTAGATTCATTGAGATGGTAGAAAGAGCAAAAGATGTAATTTTAATCGCCGTGCATCAGCCGCCCAGGATAATGTATCCAACCATCCATGAGAGGGTCAAAGAAGGTGTGAAACGGCATCTACTTCTGAGATTTTTACCCCCGGATCTTTCAGAATTTCTCCCCCTCTGGATAAAAGGCGATGGCGATGCTGAGTTGAGAGTCGGTTCTGAGAAAGAGATCCATATGGGGGCATTCATTGTGGATAATAACGAAGCTGGCATAATTTTTGCTGATTCTCAGGGATTTTTGGACTGGAATTTTGGATTATGTGGAACAGAACCGGAGTTTGTCTCCTGGGTTGAAAAGAACTTCTGGGAGATGTATGGGAAAGCCGAGATATACGTGTCTGAGAAAAATTAAGCCTGTTTTCCTTATTTAACTGAATTACTCTACTTGCTAAGTTTTAAACCC
>JAXHTJ010000008.1:0-32805 GCA_034190245.1 Halobacteriota archaeon
TATACGATGGAGATCCAAACCTGGGAGGGCCACAGATTGGTAGAAGAAAGATTAAAAGTCTGACAGAAGGAAGCAACAAAGCCGTCTCTTTTAATTGGACAGCTAAGGCAGGTCATCATGACATACATCTCGTCTTAGATCCGTTCAATACAATTACAGAATCTATTGAGACTAACAACAAGATTTCGAGAAGTATTGAGGTGACAATCCCGGAGGCGTGACTATAGAACTCAGACAAGCTCAACCGATATGATTGCACCATTAATAATCTCTTCTTCAGTAACTGAAACGGTCTTAAAAACCCCTTCACCTATTATCGTATATGGAGTGGTTGGCTTTGTTTCGTATGGTGTATCAATGGTCGCATAAGGTACCGTAATCTCAAACGATCCGTTCTCACCGGATAAAACCGTTTTTGTGTAGATGAATGTCCTGTTTTGATTTGTTATAACGTCTGATGATATCGTTACATTGGTATCTGGTTTTACCACCCCCACTATCTTCGCACCACGCACATACTCGAAGATCTTCACTTCACTTATCTCGCCTTGAATACTGTCAAAAGCATTGGGCGATTCATATATGAGTCGATATTGGTTCAAAGCACCCACAGTATCATTCAGCGGTGTCTCCTGGGATGATCCATCAAACAGATGTAATTTTGCATACATCGTCTCATAATAAATTTCATATGGAGTTTTATTCAGATCGAAATACTCAGATTCATTCTCCCCCGCAAGTCTTGCAATGAAATTGAATTTTCCCGTGGCATCTACGATGCCTTGAATCATTGTTCTCCTATAAAGGCCCATATCAAAGTCCGTAACTATATATCGCACTTCTCTTTTATCCAGTACCTGGTTTGCAATTTCTTCATCTTTCGTCGTGAAGAAAAGGGCTGAGTCGTTTATACCGGTTTGAAAGTTGTTAGAAACGGGTGCCCTTTGTGCGACGTAAATTATCCAGTTTCCATAGTCCCACCAGCTCATAAATCCATATTCGGGTCTTTTCACCGGGTTGTTGTAATAACTGGTCTCTGGTGTGTTCTCCCTCATCCAAACGAGTGAATCGTACCAATCATCGGAAGGAAAAGGTTGATAGAGTGATATAGCAGTTCCGACAAGCAGGTTGGGGGGAATAATGAGGAAAATAATCATGAACAACAGAAATTTTCTCTTCTTCGATGGTTTTAATGATTGTGTACCCTTAAAGAAGAGATAAGCACAGAGAATTGCGACAACTACAGCGAGATGATTTGAAAACCTGGATTGCTGGAAGGTAGCAAGGCCAATTACAACAACCCATACAACAAAGAATAGCTCGTTTACACGAAATGCCTCTTTTCTCTTTATTTTTGAGGCAATGAATACAAAAAATGCAATGAATGCAATATAAAGACTGAAGACGAAATTTAGCATGGCAGGAGCAATTGTAAACTCACCATCAACAAAAAATAGTGGCATTGCTTCAGTAACGGTGGTAAGTGCTGAACCACCTCTTCCGATGTATCCAAATGCTAATGCAAATCCAGAAAAGAATTCGGGTATGGTGATGAAGACGGCAATCAATAGCAAAATAACCATCACAATTATGGATGCCAGATATAAGGACCATTGAATGTCCCGTTTCAACATGAACCTTGAAATAGACCCCAAAACAAAGAATAACGCTGTTAATAAAGCGATAAGAATTATATGAAACCAGGATAGATACATGAACTTAATCGCAAACGAAGAGCCATAATAGGTGGTTGCACAGACCGGTGTGATGATCATTAGCGTGGTGAGAAAGATCGCAAGGCCAACAGTTTTAAGCGAATCGGATGAATGCTCTCTTCGTTGATTGATTATGAACTGAGCTGTAACATATATGACGATGATTCCAATAAGCATTGGCGCTCCCAGCCATGTCAGCACTAAAGAAGCCATCATAATACCGGAAATAATTGAAAAAGCAAGCGAACGCTTTATTTTTTTATTTCCATAATCCCTTATCGCGGCCATGAAAAGATGGAATGCCATAACAGAGAAGAAGACTTCAGCTACATGGTGATCTGGCTTTCCCAGGTAAGAAATATAGATATGAGCGGGCATTATTGCAAATATCAGAGCGGCCAACATTCCCACTTTTTCATCAAATATCTCTTTTGCGATAAAATAAACTGGAAAGATTGTAACTGCGCCCAAAATTACAGGAAAGATGGCGCCTACCGATTCAATTGCGAGGATGCTTGGGGATCCAAAACCGATTAATAAAGCAAGGGAGGCAATAATTTGATCGTACAACGGAGGCCATCCTATCCTTGACCCATATGGGTAGTTGATATACGTGTCAAAATCAATGCAGTGCGGAAAGTTTTGAGTAGTTAAGACGATCCGCCTCATGTGATAATACGTATCAAAATCACGAAAGATAACGTTGCCATCAGCAAAGATATCACCGAAGTTTAGCATCCGGATAGCCAGTGCTAACAGGAAGATGGCAATAAGTATTGTGACCCTTTTATTATTCATTCATTATCCTCATAATTATTTTATCTATATAAATTTCGTTGGAGTAAATAAAAAGCTTTTTATTTGAAAATAAATTAATATATGGTAGTAATGAAAAAAACCTTATCTCTGATCTGTTTAATTCTCGTATCATTCTCAATTGGATGTTTGGATGCAAACGAAGCTGTCAGAGTCGATATTGGTGATGTTTATGTAGATGCCGTTATTGTCGACTCTACGTTAGAACGATCAAGAGGTCTGATGTTCAGGGAGAATCTGAACGAGACAGAGGGCATGCTCTTTGTTTATGATGTGGAAAGTTATCAAAAATTCTGGATGAAGAATATGAACTTTCCTATAGACATTATCTGGATCGATGCAAATATGAGCATCGTTCACATCGAAGAGAATGTGCCACCCTGCGAAGAGGATGATTGTCCAACATACCCCCCATCCAGGCCGGCGAAGTACGTTCTAGAAGTTAAAGCAAACTTTACCAAAAGATATGATGTAAAAATTGGTGAGATGGTAAGCTTTAATCGCTCTTTTAAATAACTTTGTGTACATAAATTGCATATTCGTGATCACATGCTATATATAATCGTTCATGACAAATCTTATTATAGGTTGATCAAAAAGGGGATCTGCACCCACTCTAACCCTTGCATCCAATCTCCCACAGAGATTGGATGCTTGATTAACCTTAAGACTAGAGGTGTAAAAATGGATAAACTAAGGCTGGAAATCAAGAAATTGGATGGAAGAGATACAAAACAGGGGATGCCAACGATGCCGTGTGATGAAGAAACAATCGGAATGTTGATAGCATTGTTGATGCAACAGCTGGGTTGTTAATAGGGTTCACTCGTACCTGACCGCCTCGACAGGACTCATCTTTGATGCCTGGCGGGCGGGGTACAAACCAGACCCTATACCAACTAAAATTGCAAGGACCAGTCCAAAGACCAAAACGTCCACAGTAATAACTGCTGGCACATCTACAAAGAAGCTCGTACTGGTCCAGCTACTAATCACCTCGGCGCCAACTACGCCAAATACAATTCCCAATAGACCTCCAGCCAGGCTTATTATACCTGCTTCTATCAAGAATAGAGACAATATATTTGCATTTGTAGCTCCAATAGCTTTCATTATTCCAATTTCATGTGTCCTTTCCATAACAGATACAAGCATCGTATTCATGATTCCCATGGATGCTACAATGAGCGAGATTGCGCCTATGGATATGAGAACACTTCGGATAATATCAAAAACACCCTTTATACTCCTTATGACACCAAACATAGTCGTGGTTTGAGTGAAATCTTCCAATCTATGGTTATCATCGATTGTGTCTTCGATATCTTTTGCTATCTCTTCAGCACGATCGATGTCATCCACTCGTAGCATCACGATATTTATCTCGTCGCTCTTCAGGATTGTATTTGCGCTCCTAATATTTGTGTGTATCTGCTTATCGAGATCTGAGAAGACACCAGCCCCTTGTTGTTCATAAATTCCAACAACCCTAAAATTCGTTCCACCGATCGTTATTTTATCATTTAGATTTATATCTTCTTTGAAGTACTTTTCCGCGACGTTGAATCCAACTACACAACCTCTTTGATCTCTATCCTCTAAAAATCTCCCTTCGATCAGATTTAGACGGTCTCCAAGGAGATTCTTCATATCGTGTGGATCAAAACCTGCCAGAGGAACCGGAATGGACTCTCCCCGGTATTTAACTTCGGTTATACCAACAGTCATAGATCCAATTTCAGAAACACCCTTGATCCTCTCAATATCGCTGACATCTTTATCAGAAAAACCTTCAGTTGCAAATTGCCCTGGTGTTACAATGATTATGTCAGACAATGCGGTGAGTTCCTCAGTTACTGCATACTCCATGCCATAGCCTACTGACATTAGAGAGACTATTGCTGCGATACCGACGGCTATTCCGAGCAATGTTAATAAAGTTCTGGTCTTACGTTCCATTATATTTCTATATGTCAAACGCACAGTGTCAAACATCTAAATCCACTCGAATACCATCTCTCATGCTAATTGTCCTGTCCGCCCTCTTGGCGATTTCCGGATCATGTGTAACAATTACGAGAGTTTCACCCTTTTTATTTAATTCTTCAAGGAAAGTCATCACTATCTCACCGGATTTCGTGTCCAAGTTTCCGGTGGGTTCATCACCAAAGATTATCTCAGGATCATTGGCCAGTGCCCTTGCAATCGATACTCTCTGCTGTTCTCCACCACTCAGTTCAGGCGGTTTATGATTCTTCCTATGCGCCAGTCCCACAATCTCTAATAATTCCTCTGCTCTTCTCATCCTTTTATCACTCTCTACACCATCGAACATCATGGGAAGTGCAACATTTTCAGATGCGTCGAGGGTGCGAATCAGATTGAACTGTTGAAATATGAAACCTATCTTCTCTCGCCTGATCTTGGCTAGCTCATTGTCACTTAGTTCTGATGTGTCAACACCTTCTATAATTACTCTTCCAGATGTAGGTCTATCCAAACAGCCGATCATATTCAATAATGTCGATTTTCCAGATCCTGAGGGTCCTATTATGGCAACAAACTCGCCTTCATCTATCTTAAGATTGATTCCTCTTAAAGCAGGTACCGTTATCTCTCCCATAGTGTATGTTTTTACCAAGTTCTCAGTTCTGATCACACTCTTCTTCTCTCTCTGTGCTTATAAACATAATATCCGCCGACAAAAGGAAGCAAAGCAAGTGGCACAATAGATAAAGGCCACGGATCTTCTGGCTCTTCTTCAATTATTGTAATGGGAACCATATAGATTCTGGATTCATAGGATCTGTCACTGCCCTCATCTCTGAAAATTACCTTGAAGCCAATATCGTTGTCGCCAGGTGACAGGTCTTCAGTATCTATGTCAAAACTGGCTGAAAATACGTCATCTGACTCCATTGTACCGATGAATCTTTCACTTGGTATAACCGAGTTATATGTAACTGGAATTACACCAACACTCACAATCCTGCCCGGTCTCGCATTTACGACCTCAAAGTCCAGGGTGACGATTTCACCTTTAGAAACAGATTTTGGTAGATCCATCGGGACCAATTTAACATCAGTGATGTCTACCACATTCAAAGAAACGGGCAGTTTTTCAAAATGTATATTGTCACCGTTCTTATACTCTAACTCGAAAGTTATATCTTTTAAGCCGGTTGATTCGGGATTTATATTGAATTTTACGGTTGACACCTGATATGGTGCCATTGTGCTTGTGGGAACTGTAGTTGTGGGCACGGTGCTTGTTGCCAAAGAGCTGTAAATATCTTCAGGAATGAGTGAGGAAGTGGTGGATTCGGGAGTAGATGAGTATTCTGTTGGAACTTCTGTGCTGACGAAAACCTGATTTGGAGTGAAGACAATCCCATCTGCCTGTGCACTTACGCGAACACTGCTTATAGGATTTGGCCTCATATTTACAATCCCGAGTTCGATCTCGGAAGAACGGCCTATAGGAATTGAAGCAGGGATATCTGAAGCCAATAATGCCACACCAGAATTGTCGATCTTAACAGGAATGGAGTATTGGACATTATCCACACCTTCAAGACTGATATGAATCTCCGGGAAGTAGTCTCCATTATCGGCACTTTCGCTTGCTTTTATTGCAAAAGTGGCCATTACGCTCTGAGCAGGTCCCAGCACCATATGACCAGAGCCACCATCGATTGCCTTGATCTCCTTTCCATAAAGCGATATGCTCCTGATATCTGCGATTGAAAACATCCCTTGAGATAATTTTGTAGTTGTGCTTCCTTCACCTCTTAAAAGATTGAAATAGGAAAATTGGTCTGTCATAGTGGTAGTTGATTCTGTCGGAATTGTCGGAACCGCCGTATTTGTAATGATAACCGTGATCGTTCCAGTATCACCTGGCATCAACACAGGAGGATCAACAATATAATTTGTAACGATGATTGCAGGTCCAAATTCCTCTTCTGCAGTAACAATTGCTGGAGCTGTTAAAACCAGTATAAAGCACATACAACACAGAAAACGTGAAATGTTGGCCATAGTTAGCTATAATAATATGTTTTTATCATTAATAAAGTTTAGGTTTTGTTACGCTAAATTATGGTATTTTGTTATCCCGCGGGGGAGATCTTTCAACAAGCATCTCAAAAGGAATTGAGGGTTGACTACTCCTCCTTCTCCTCTTTTTTTCTCTTGGCAACAATCTTGCTCTGTTTACGTTGCTCTTCTTGAGGATCTCTCTTCTTATCCTGCAGTATACCATCTGCAAGCAGTATAAGTTCTGCTACCTCAACGGCACCTGAGAGCATTTGTGCCTTTATCCCTAATGGATCAACGATACCGACCTCAAGTGTGTTTTTTATCTCTGTCTCACCATCATCTCGAATATATACTCCTAAATTTGGATCGGTCTGGTGTCTTGAAGTGAGCTCAACTATCGTGTCTATAATATCCAGACCACTATTCCGAGCCAGTGTCTTTGGTATTATCTCTAAAGCTTCGGCAAAAGCCATAACCGCAAGCTGTTCTTTCGTAGTAAGTGAGGTTGCAATCTTTTTGAGCCTGATTGCAAGCTCCGATTCAACTGCACCGCCACCGGGCAAGACGAACGGGTTGGCAATGGCACTTGAAACAGCATGAATTGAAGAATATATGCTTCTCTTGTGCTCTTTGATTATCTTTGGCGTTCCTCCGCGTATGAAGAATGTACAAGCCTTCGGGTTTTTACCATTCTCAAAGAATATCAGTTCCTCTTCGGAGACCTTTCTCTCTTCCACACACCCTGCTTCTCCTATATCCTCCGGCTTCAGGTCCCAGACATTTGCGACCATCTTTGCGTCTGTTGATAAACAGATGTGCTTCACGTAACCATATTTGAGTATCTTTGAGATGTGCATTATTCCAGACATAGATAGCATACCTTGGGCCCTTACATCGATATCCTGCATGCATATCAGAACATTTGCACCGGCCTTTCTAACTTTATCGACCATCTTCCTTAAGATCTCCTCCTCTTTCTCGAAGTGTGACTCTATCTGGGAGGTAGAAATCTTAATATTCGATAGGTAACCGGCACGTTCTAACTTGACAGGATTTCGTAATACACAAATCTTTGCATTCTTTATCCTCTTCGGTGAACCTGGTTGGAGCCAATTGTGAAGCATCGAGCCCTCGATAAGCTGCGTATCTCCAAATTCTTTACCTTCAGAAGCCTCTATTGCAACATAGCTCAGATCCTTCTCATCCCCCATAAGCTGCACGGCCCTGACAACCTGCAAGGCAAGATTGTCGCTTCTGTAATCTTTCAATGAAGTGTTCGCCACATTCTTCAGCATCTCATCGTCTTCAATCTCAAAGGCAAGTTCTCTTGCTATCTCAATTGCCTTCCTCGCTGCCTTCTTATACCCTTCGACGATAACAACTGGATGCAAACCATCATCGATCAAACTTTCAGCCTTATTTATAAGTTCTCCTGCAAGGACTATTGTGGATGTAGTACCATCTCCTGTCTCATCTTCTATCGCTTTTGCCATCTCAACTATCAATCTTGCTGCCGGATGTTCTATGATCAATCCGGTTATGACAGAGGAACCATCTTTTGTGATCGAAAAAGGTCTTGCTTCTTCCGAGAGCATCTTGTACATCCCACGAGGGCCAAGTGTTGATCGTATGCTATCGCATAGAACTTTGGAGGCGATTATACAACTCTCTCTTGCCTGTGCACCGATTAAACGCCGCTCAAGAATGCCCTTCGTCGAATCTTTTAGAGGTGCAAACTTCTTACTATTACCCGCCATGTACCTTTTCCTCAATGCGTTCTTCAATCACATTTCCATATATTATATCATCGGATAACAGTATCAATTGAGCTGTCTCAGATGCACCTTTATAAACCTGTTTTTTTGTTATCAGTGGCTCTATTATACCCTCTTTAACGGTGTCAATGACACTCCTTTTGATTGTATCCAGACCAATAAAATTATTTCCATCTGCATGCTCTTTTCTCAGGTCTATATTCACAGAGATGGGATCTTGACCGCTATTTTTTGCTAAAGTCTTGGGAATTATCTCTAAAGCTTCAGCAAAAGCGTTGATCGAGAGCTGTTGTTTTGTCTTTATAGTTAGTGCGTATCTTCTGAGCTTTTCTGCAATGTACATCTCGGTTGCGCCGCCTCCTGGTAAAATTTTGTTGTTGTATGCATTTGCTGTCGTGTGCAATGCATCGTGAATTGCCCTGCTGATATCAGAACGGGCGTGTGCAATTCCGCCCCGGAGAATAACAGTTGCACTATTTGCATCTTTTATCGATATCAATATAAATATGGAACGATCAGCATGTCTCTCTTCTCTTATGCTATCTGCAAAACCGAGATCTTCTGATGATATTGCCCCGATATCTGATATTATATTTGCACCACAAGTTTTGCTCAGCCTGTTCAAGTCTTCTTTTGTCGGGATTGCAGGGATAGCAATGATACCCTTATCTGCAAGTGAGCTTCCCAGTCTCTCGTCTATGATTTTTCTTGATATGATCACATTGGCACCTGTGGCCGTAATCTTCTCAATCATTTTGTCTAAAACTTCTCTCTCCTGATTTTTTTGTGATTTATATTGATCTAACCCTTCCATTTTAAGATTACAGTTAGATATGTCACCAAATAATCCGTCGTATCTCTTTACGGTCAGAGGTGCGTCTAATAAGGCTATTTTAGCATCTTCCAGGTACTTGGGCATTGATGGATGTACCATCTCCTTCTCAACTATAAATCCCGGAAAGACCATAGTATCATAGATATCACCACCACTCTTCTTTACGACGTGGATATAGTCCGGGTCCGCTCTACCATCTTCATCAGCGACCATATGAATGGCGCTTACAACTACGTTTGCAAGGCTCTCTGTCTCCTTATTTCTCTTTAAATGTGAGGACATGTACTTCGTATCTATAGCTGTTTTTGCCACTTTTTCAAGCATCTCATCATTATTTACGGATACGGCCAGATCTTCCATCAGTTCGATTGCCTTCTTTGTTGCTTTTTTGTATCCTTCGGCAACAATTGCAGGATGCAACCCCTCATCAATCAGCTTTTCAGCTCTTCTGAGAAGTTCCCCTGCTATAACAACTGATGATGTTGTTCCGTCTCCAACCTCATCATCGGTAGTCTTGGCGAGTTCCACCATCAACTGTGCAACAGGGTGAATCGCCTTAAACTCTGCCAGATCGAATCTCTGTAAGATCGTTTTACCATCGCTCGAAAGTGTATAATGCTGAAAATCACTACCTATTATGACTTTCTGTGCACTCTGAGGCCCAAGAGTCGATGCCATAAATCGCCCAAACTCTTTTGCAATGGAAAAATTGCTGGCCTTCACCTCACTTGAAGATATCCTCTCCATCTTCTGAGGATAAAGGCTGAATGGCAGCTTCTGCATTTAAAATCACAAACTTAAAAAAACATTTGTACCCTCTTCTGAGAATACCCTCTTCATCTGCCCGTGTTTTTCTAAGAGTTCGGCTCCTTTTGAATCGTCATCCATTACCCATATAAGATTGGATACCTTACATCTGCTTGCAGAGTCATATGCCCACCAGAACTTCTGGCCTGGACGCAGTATACTTGGATCTATCTTTATTCCCCTAAAATCGACGACCAGTGTAAATTGCTTACGCAACTCATCAGCTATCCATTCCAACAATCCCAGGCAGTTCGAAGCCTGCGTATTAAGTGGCCCTTCCCCAAGTCCACTTGCTTGATCCGGGTAGGATGCTCTTATGAACTCAGAGACGACATCAATAATCTTCTGCTGATACTCTTCAGAAGTTGAGCAGTCTCTGTAGTCGATCAACATGAGATTTCCACCTCTGCTGCCAGCTCTCATCCTGAACTGATCGAGTAGGTCATCCAGCATTTCCGGATTTCCACACCTTATGCCCATCCTCGGGTTTTCCAATGCATAAAAATCTATATCTTTCAAATCTTGCCAATCCGCCATTTTTCAACCCTCCCGCATTTTATACAAATACTGTTATCCATCGATTTTTAAATATAAAAAGTTTATCATAAATTTAACTGGCCCTAAAAAAATAACGATGACACTTAAAAAATATAATGGGGACGGATATGGAATATAAATTCCGTATCCCGCCCTGTCAGGACTCTTACATGAGCTCCATTCCAAACTTCTCGGTGAAGACTGTCATAAGTGGCATCAGAGCCATTCCTTTTGACATGTCCCCGTCCATCTTGACGTCTCCGCCCATGAACGCAGACATAGGATCGCCTTGTCCAGTCATCAGCTGTATCATGATGTCCATCGGTATCTCTATGCTCATGTCTGCATCTGGAGCAGGATCTGTGCCTATGGTGAACTTTCCGTCCTTGAGTACCATACTCATCGACATAGCATCGCCCATCTTCATGTTGATGGCCATGTCTTCTGCACCCTCCAACTCTTCAGCAATCTCCTCATCGGATGCAATTATCTTGTCCATTAAGGTCATCATTGCAGGCATAATCTGCGGCATGTATTCGGCCATTTTTGGCATAACTGAAGGCATCAACTCCTCCACTTTATCGGGATCCGCCTCCTGCATCTTCCCCATCAGTTCACCCATGTCCATCTGTTCAACAAACTCAAGCAAAGCCGAAACTTCAACGTCCGGTATCTCTGCCTTCGCCTTCTCCATTATCGGTCCTATCTTCTCTAATATGACGGGCATCAGCTCGAGGTATTCATCAGGATCTAACTCGGCCATTGCCTCAACTATTTTAGTTGGTAGTCCTGTGCCAACAATCTTACCATCAACAGCTAGTGCCTCATCCATTAGCGCTTTTATATCAGCCATTTTTTTCACCTCCTTTGAGTGGTAGTGAAGTAATTGAAAGTTAACTATAAAAAGTTTTCTATTGCCCGTTTTGTAGATTTCAGATTGATCTTTAGATAGTGCTTTTCTTGAGAAAGATTAAAAAAATAGTAGATATTTATCATGCACATTGAAAAAGATCCTCCCCTAATTGGGGAGCGTAAAATAGAAGGTGCTCCCCTTTCCAACTGCACTCTCTACCCAGACCTTGCCACCATGGGCTTCAACGATCCCGGTAACAATAGCAAGGCCCAAACCTGCACCTCCTGTTTCATGGCTCAGGTAATCCCCAATCTCGTAGAACCTTTCGAAGATCTTTTCATGCTCTTCTCCGGGAATCCCAATTCCATTGTCAGAGACCGAAACCATCAACTCATCATGATTCTTCTCAAAACCCAATTTTATCTCCCCAAATTCCGGTGTGAATTTTATCGCATTTTTAACCAAGTTGCTTAAAACCTGTTTTATCCTGTCACCATCGCAGCTGACCAAAGACATAACTTCTGATGTTTCAGCCTTAATACTGATCTTTTTATCGTCTGCCAGATGTTGCATCTCATGAACTGTATCCCTTATCAGATCATTTATGAAGATGTGCGATTTATTCAGTTTAAGCCTGTCAGCATCTATTCGAGATATATCCATCATCTCCCCGCTCAACTTTACGAGATAATCTATGTTTCTGCTTATTGTCTCAAGCCTCTCTTTCTGGTGATCTGTAATATCGCCAAACAGACCACTCTCAAGCATCTCAACGTTTGATTTTAGAATAGATAGCGGCGTTCCTATCTCATGAGTGGCAATAGCCGCAAATTCAGTCTTCATCCTGTCCAGTTCTTTCAGCTCTTCATAGGCCTTTTGCAGTTCCTCACTCGATCTCTTCCGTTCCATCTCAATCTTCTTCTTTTCGGTGATGTCTCTGATAAAAACAAAATCTGCCAGCTTCCCTTCATAATCAATAATTCCGGCATTTATATCTATAGTCAGAATTTCACCGTCTCTTTTTATGACCTCCACTTCAAAATGCTCCGACAATTCTTCTCCGACCAATCTGGCGTCATATCTCGTTTTAACATCATCTTGGAATTTAAGCGGGACATATTTTAAAAATTCTGTTTCAATAAACTCCTCAAGCGTATATCCAAGCATGTCCGCTACCTTGTTATTGGCAAATTTTATTACGTCATCCTGTATGATCACAATACCGTCATTTGCTCGCTCAACCATGTTTCTGTACTTCTCTTCCGATTCCCTCAGCGCATCTTCTACCTTCTTGCGACAGGTAATGTCTCTTGAAATGCCGATAATCGCATTCGGTTCTCCATTGGCATCTTCAACCATAGATAAGCTCAATTCACCGATGAAGCGAGTACTATCTCTCTTCAACAGCGTATATTCAACGTTTCTTACAAAACCTTCCTCTAGCACTCTCTTTAGATCATTCTTTGCTCTACTTCGTTCTTCTGATGCGACGAGTTCGAAGGAGCTTCTTCCGATTAACTCCACAACACTTTCAAAACCGTGTAATTCGATTGCTCTTCTAGACACATCTATAATTTTTCCGTCCAGATCAGTAGCAATCACAGCATCAGGGGAAGTTTCAACCAGGGTCCTATACATCTCCTCGGACTCTAAAAGCATCTTCTCCAGACGATCACGCTCGTTGATCTCGCATAGAATCTGTTCATTGAACTTTCTCAGATCAGATGTGCGTTCTTCCACCATCCAATCGAGATGGTCGCGGTGTTTTATCAACTCTTCTTGCATCTGCTTGTGCTCGGATTGCACTTTTTCCAATTCGGCATTTCTATTGCGAAGTTCTATTAATTCATTTATGAGTTGGATTTTTGTCTTATCTTCGTCATTCATCTGTTGAACCTCAAAATTGATGACAATTCGATAATTACAGATATTATAGTTATACGATATATATCTCATCACTTATAGCTCTATAGCCTGCGTTCTGTAGATCTCCCCCTATACTTTGTCTCAAAGAGTGAGATGCGTCACCTAACTTTTGTCCCGGGTGGTACCTTCTCATCTGGTTTTAAAAGAATGGCATCATCTCCAGCTGCAAGTATCATTCCATTTGACTTTGTGCCAAAGATCTTCGCAGGTTCAAGATTTGCGATGACCGTCACCTGACTACCTACAAGACCCTCAGGAGCATGCATCTGAGCGATACCGGCAACGATCTGTCTCGGCTCTTCTTCACCAAGATCGACCATCAATTTTAGTAGCTTATCCGACCCTTTGATCTTCTCGGCACTAACGATCTCACCAATTCTGATGTCGAGACTCTGAAAAGTTTCAAAAGAGACGAACTCCCTCTCCACTTCAACACCTTCTCCTTTATCTGCTTTTGATACACGGTCCCTCAGAATCTTCTCCATTTCTTCTCGCTTCTCATCTTCAATCTTTGCGAAGAGGATCTCTGGTTTGACAACTTCAATTCCGGACTTTATCTCCTCTGTTGCTTCACTCATCAGAGCCTTATCAAAATCATCAGCCGATCCAAGTTGTTCTCCCAACGCTTTCATCCTGGAAGGCATAACCGGTTCAAAAAATAATGATAGTGCCTTTATGATCTGGAGGCAATTTTTTATCACCTCTGCACATTTAGCCTTATCCTCTTTGATGAGATGCCAGGGCTCATGCGACTGGAAGTAAGAATTGCCGAAGATGGCAAGGCTCATAGCCGAATCGACCATCTTCTTGAACTCGTACTCCTCAAGTCCACTGCATATCGCTTCTTTCGTTTCATCTATCTTATTTATGATCTCTGGATCGATCTCTCCCTCAGGAACCACTCCAAAGTTCTTATGAGCGAACAAAAGCACCCGGTAAGCGAAGTTACCCAGTATCCCAACGAGCTCGTTGTTCACCTTGTCCTGAAAAACCTGCCAAGAGAAGTTGAGCTCCTTTGTATGAGATGTGTAGCTAGCGAGATAATATCTGAGAAGGTCAGGATGGAGTCCGTGATCCATGTAATCATCATTCACCCAAACGACGTATCCTCTGGACTTCGAGAATGTCTTGTCGTCGATCTTGAGCATCCCCGATGCCACGACCGCCCATGGAAGTGAATATCCCGATCCTTTGAGCATCGCCGGCCAGAAGATGCAGTGGTGGTAGATTATATCTCCGCCTATGAAATGAACGATTTTTCCATCACCTTTCCAGTACTTTATCCATTCTTCAGACCAATCTTCAGTAAATGAGATATAACCAATAGGCGCATCAATCCAGACATAGACCACAAGATCTTCTTTTCCGGGAAACGGGACTCCCCAATTGAGATTTCTTGTAATGCACCAATCCCGAAGCTCTGTTGAGACCCACTGGGCGGCGTAATTTCTTGCGTTGGATGTTCCTTTAAGATTGTTAAGATATTCCATCAAGAAATCCTGAAAGACTGATAGTTTGAAGAAATAATGCTCCTGGTCCCTGAATTCTGCATTACCACCACAGATTGTACATATAGGCGTTTTCAACTCTCCTGGCTCCAGATGTCTGCCGCACCCCTGATCACATTCATCTCCCCTTGCAGTGGACTCACAGTAAGGGCAGGTTCCTTCTACATATCTATCAGGGAGGAATTTCTTGCAGTTTGGGCAGTGGGCGAGTTTAATGACCTTTGGATATACGTAGCCGTTCTCTATCAGCGCATTCACGATCTGCTGAGTTCTGTTGTGATTTGTCTTCGAATCCGTTCTGCCGAAGTTGTCAAATTCCACACCGAGGGTCTTGAATACCTGATTGAAATGATTGTGATACTTATCAACAAGCTCCTCTGGAGTAATCTTCAAAGACTCTGCATTCATTATTATCGGGGTGCCGTGGGTATCCGATCCACATACGAAGGTCACTTCCTGTCCAAGCTTTCTCAAGGTTCTGACATAAATATCTGCAGGCACATATGTCCTGAGGTGGCCTACGTGACAGGGGCCATTTGCATAAGGCAGCCCGCAGGTAACGAGTATCTGTGTATCCATCGGGAACATCTATCAATCTCCACACTTAATAGCCCATTCATTTATAAAAATACTTTTTAAAAAAATTTATCAGAATGATAGAAAAATATAATAGGTAGAAACGATGATAAGTTATCTGCCTATATTTGAAGGATGGGGCGTATCAATTTTAGGTAAGTGAAGATGGAATCCTGATGGGGAGTATCATCATAGGTTGGACTTCGAAAGTGAGGAAGTAGTCTATTGATATTTGAGGGGGTGTGGATTTGAGAATAGATCCATTTAGAGATGATGAAAGAGCAAGATCGTTTGTACTTGGAGTTATTCTTCTGAGTGGCATGACATTCACGCTTTTTGGAATTGGTGGTGGCCTTGTGATCTTTGCTGATCAGAACAATATGTCAACTTTCTGGGTCGGTGTAACAGCAGAAGAGACCGGTAATGGGAATATTATTATATCATATATTGGTGGTATGGATGCGGATAAGGTTGCCGAGATAAAAGTTGTTGAATGCGGTAAAGTATCTGATGAATTGCCGTATTCGCTTGGTAACTCTATAGGGAGTAAACATACTTTTGTTTGTGCAGCAGATGATCAAAATCACGTCGTTGTGGTGGCAGAATTCAAGGATGGGACTGAACATACAGTCCTGAATACGATGATTTGATATCCTTGAAAGTTCAATGAACAGACGGGGGTAGTGGTTTTATCAAGGGAGTGGTCTTCTTTAATCTCTCATCGACCAGTTTCAAGGTGAAATAAAACGTCGTTCCCTGACCCTCTCCCAGGCTATCAGCCCATATCTTCCCGCCATGCTTCTCAACGATGCGTTTGCAGATTGAAAGGCCAAGACCGGATGAATCGAGATCGTGTCTTGAAGGATCTACCTTGTAGAACTCTTCGAAGATATGGTTTAACTGCTCTTCGATCATACCGATTCCTGAATCCTTGACTGATACAACGACGAAATCATCCTTCATCTCTGCATCAATCGTTAAAGTGCCACCAGCCTCTTGGCTGTACTTGACAGCATTTGTGATGAGATTGTCGAACAGCTCCCCCAGTCTCAGTTTATCCGCTTTAACGATAATATCTTCTCCTATCCTATCATCAACCAATATATTTCGTTCCTTGAAGAGGTGTACTTTTGTCCTGATTGCAGAGCCTACCTCTTCTGATAGGTTGATATCGTCCATGTTGAACTCTGTGCTCGGTGAATTGAGCTTTGCAAGCGAAAGGGTCTTGACAACCAGCTCCTTCATAAAATTGACATTTTCAATGATCACTCCTATCAGTTCCTTGATCTCTTTATCTTTTTCTCGTTGCTCGATTATAGGGAGCAGTGTCACAAGGGGTGTTAATGGGCTCTTCAGATCATGACCGAGCTGATTTACAAACTCATCCTTCTGTCTCAAAAGATTTTCAACCTCTGCCGTTCTCTCCTCGACTTTCTCCTCAAGATTTTGATTGAGCTCACTGAGTTCTTCTCCAATTACCTGCAATTCTTCGTTCTTCGCTCTAATCTCTTCTTCTGCTTGTTTGCGCTTCGTGATGTCTCGAATTGTAATGACTTCGCCGAGTTTTTCTCCATCAGAAGTTTCTATTATCGCTGAAGAGTAGCTACCTATCATCCTCTCGCCTCTATTGTTCTTCATCTCAATCTCTACATTGGAGATTGGGACTGGTTCACCATCATACTTCCACTCTCGTGCCCTTTTTAAAACGGTCTTTATTGATTCTTTCGTTACTATGCCTGTTTTTATTATAAGTTGCACTAAGTCCTTTCCAAGTACTTCCTCTGCTTTCTTTCCACTAAACTCGCTTAAAGTCTCATTGATGTATGTAACCCTTCTATTCATATCAATGGCAAATACCATATCGGGCATGTGAGAGATGATGCTTTCCGTAAATGCCTTTTCTCTTACCAATTCTATCGATGTCCTCTTCAGTTCATCCAATGTTTCCTCGAGTTCTCTGGTCCTCTTCTTCACCTTTGCCTCAAGTTCTTCTCGATTCATGAGTGCTAGCTTGTCATCTTCAAGAACACCATTAGGCGTTGTTCTGATGATGTCAAAGATTATGGGTACTTCATCATACCTCCTCTTAACAGTCCTGAAGCTCTTCGCAAACATCTCTCTTGCATGCTCAGGTGATGTAATTCCGCTATATATATCAAAAAAACGATCAACAAGTATAGAGAACTCCTTTAGAACTGTAGAAGTCCTCTCTTTTTCAAAGAGTCTATCAAGATTCCGGATGATCCTTTTTTCATCAATTTTGCTACCTCCGACTCCCAGACAGTCTTCGAAGAGCACAGGATGTTCTTCAGACCAATCACTAAGGTTGCTATCGACAATTTTTGGATTCATCATCGGCTTAACCAAAGAGAAGAATATATTCAGGATATCAACATAAATTCTGACGGCTGCAATATCCTCCCTCAGTAGATGTATATCACTCATGTCTTCTAAAAGATTCTCCGCACTTGAAAGTACATTAGTGGTTATAAATAGTCTTCTCTCCCCTGCAAGGAGTAATATGAAACTCAACAAAATAAGTAAAGTTGTGGCTAAAATGTGGGTTTGTGTGAACTCCATCACACTCATCATAATGAGTAATGGGATCACAAAAATGAGGATTGTAAAGAGAGCACCCAAGCGGTACCTCTTATAAGAAGATACACGTGCTGCAGTTAGATATGACCCTTTTCCAACAGCCTTATGAATTACCCTATTCGAATAGATTTCACCTGCCGATATGAGGAGAAATCCAATAATGAAGGCAGGATATCCCGTAGCCAGGGAGATATCAAAAATAATGAACTCAATAGCACTGAAAAGACTGAACACCACAAAAAAGAGGGCACCTGCTACCATCAAATACTCCGTAACGGCGCCTTTTAATTTTACTGCGTTTTTAATCGAATAGTAGATGAAGAGAACTGCAAGAATAAGATTCGCACTGCCGAGCATCATCAAGAACATGCTGAATATGCTGATTTTGAACACTTATATGACTCCTGAAAACTCTATTTCTAAAATAGACAGATGTTTATCTTTAAACAGTCCGGGACCAATCGATATTAGCAGGGTTGAATGATTTTCTTCACATATCTTTTTTATGTCGCTAATTAATTTAAATGCCGCCTCATAACCTTTGACGAGCGAAATTTGGTCTAAACAGTCGATGTAGATCATCGTTATTCTTATCTTCTTTACAAAATCCTCGACCTGCGAAATCAACTGAATATCTGTCTTCTTCGGATCCAAAATAGTATCTTCGTCAGATTGTTTGAATGTGAACCAGATTATCGGAGTTTTTTGAAAACCGTACTTACACCTGATTCTTTCTGGAGGATATTTGGTAATACATAACCCACTCACGTCGTGTGTGATCTGATCCGCAAAAATTTTATACCCGAGTTTCCCTCCTTCCTCGCAGACGATATAATTCTCGCCCGGCTTAAGATCATATCTTTTCGGACCTCGCTCACCCTCTTCAAGACCGGGTTCAATCATCGGCCTAAACATAAATAAGTCGTACCTCTGTATTGCAGATGCCGCAAATATCACAAATATTGAGAAAGAAACGGTTCCAAGGGGAAACACCTCGATATTAAAGAGAGGTGGGATTGCATTTGTTCCAGCATTGAATATCAGTACAATTAATAGTCCAAAGAAGACCTGTTTGATCTGTTTTCCTTCAAGAATTGTCTTACGGTGGATGTAGCTATTAAAAAAATTTAAGACCGCAAGAACACCGACAAGTACAGTCCAGATCATTATGTAGGAATACTCTGGCCCCGGGACAAATTTATAGCCCCACGCACTCGGTTTAATATCTTGGGACGTGACCATCAAATTGAAGATACAGAATATTACAGTAGGAATTATGTACAATCCAAAAAAAGCGTATCTTTTCTTAGCAAATATCGTCCTCTCCTGCGGAAAAACAAACGATAAATAAAGAGCTGCTAGTGGTATAAAAAATGCGCCAAAATATGCAATTCTGACTCCCAGCAACCTCCCTTCGTCAGTGCTGGAAAGTCCTAACATGGCCTCGCCTATGGATAGGCAAATAAAAAAGAATACTAACAAAGCAAAAACGTCATTTTGGATTTTTTTCGGATTTTTTAAAAAGACATATAGACCA
Organism: Halobacteriota archaeon; assembly: GCA_034190245.1. Lineage (GTDB taxonomy): Archaea > Halobacteriota > Syntropharchaeia > DAOWMC01 > DAOWMC01 > JAXHTJ01. The sequence continues at coordinate 19,525 of JAXHTJ010000008.1, forward strand.
ATACAAATGTTTAGGAGGGCGGAGGTTATGGCCGGTGCTGTATATGGATTAAAATACATAGTTTTGTTTCCCCCCATATATATAAGTGTATTTATACCTTATATATGTGACCCTCAGTAGCGTATTGAAATTATCAGTACCTTCTGATAGCGGGCGAAAATATTAAGAAAATATTATATAGTAAAGATTAATATACTAGATTGTACATTTCAATATCCTTAATATTGGGGGTTTAAGCATTAATGTGTTAGAATATAATTTTGAAGAGCTGTTTGCGTCACCATCGGAGATACATAATGATTTTCAAAATATCTGGTCCAGTATAATCAAAAAAGTAAGCGATGTAAAAATCACCGTCGAAGAGGCGCAGGAGGCAGTAAAAGAACTCGTACTCTATGACATCTTGGATGGCAGTCGTACAACATTGACCTCAAGACCATTCATAGAAGAAAGAGATGACGTACCGCTATTTTCAATTGCACTTAATCACACATTACAGGCTCTGGGTGCAAGATCCTCTGTTATCATGGTACACACATCATACAATCGTAGGCGCGGTGGGGAGGATTTTAACCGAATCCTCTCACTTATAGAGTCGGGTATGGACCTCATAAAACATCACTCACTAAAATATGATATCGGATGGAGATATTTATGCACAAATAAAGATTATGAACTCCTAGACATATTAGAAGATGTAGAAAAAGCGACGCAGTACGGTGCTTTCAACACTTATTTTTTATTTGATTACAACGAAGAATGGTCTGCAACAGAAGATGGGTGGGATACGTTAAAGAGACTGCCGGATATAAACGTCCATGTCAGACATACAAAATTTCAACCATCTGGTGGCTGGATACCTGGTAAAATGAACAGATCAACGTTTCTCTACTCACAGAACGGTTCTTCTTACAGCAATTGGAGATCCGATGAACTGGTTGCAATGGTAGCAATGGCGGTGCTTGCAAAAAAATTCAATGAAGGAGAAGGCTTGAGTAAAGTTTATAACAGCAAAGATGAAGTCATCGATCGGTATGAAAAACGTGAAGTCGATCTCTTCCAGAAGACGGTCTATCTACGAGAAGAGCCACAGAAATTATTTGTCTTCGGTTCACCCATTGGCGTATACCAGTTTTATTATTGAATGATGGGGTGATTTAATTGGTAAATTCATTAAAAAATAAGATCTTATTGGTAGTTCCTCCGGCATGGGATGAGGTCATCCCTCCACTGGGAGTCTGTCAATTAAAAGCATATCTAAAAAAGAACGGTTACTCTGCTGAGATTATCGATCTAAACCTGAGATATTTTATACATAGAGATAAAACCGGCACAAAAACTCCGAAACTACCCTGGCACCCATTAAAAGAGTACATATCTGAGAATTTTATCTCATCTGACTCTTCTAAATATATCCAGAAGGTTATAGGAAAACCCATGTCTGAAGAGGAGTTGGATAAAGAGAGGAGGATAAAAGAAATTTTAGACGGCGCAAGTAAAGAGCTTTTAAATTGTATATCTCAAGATAATATCGATGTTGTCGGGTTCTCTACCTTCAGCCCCTCTTATCAATCTGCAGTATATATCGCAAAAAAGGTAAAGGAAGAGACTTTAGATACCTTGATCGTCTTCGGGGGGCCACAGGTAAGTTATCTAAAAGAAGAAGTTCTCTTTTTTCCCTGGATAGATGTTGCTATTGCAGGAGAAGGTGAACTCGCATTTTTAGATCTGCTTAATAGATCTGAAAGTGGGAAAATTTCCCCCCTTTATTATGGAAGAGATGTTGATGGAGATATAAGGCCACAACAACAAACTACCGAGCCACTAGACATAAGTAAATTACCCCCTCCCAATTTTGATGATTACGATCTTGAGAAGATGCCTGTTTCCTTACTCCCGATAAGTCTGACAAGGGGATGTTCCCGAAGTTGTAATTTTTGTGGAGTAAACACAAATAACGTAAACGGATCTTTCAGATCAAAGTCAATCGAAGAGGTGATATCTGAGATTGAATACTACATCAAGACATATGAAGTCAGAAATTTTGCATTCACAGATGGCATTCTAAATTTTAATTCAAACATGCTTGAGAGGTTATGTAGTGAAATCATAGATTGTAGATTGGAGATCAATTGGTGTGCCCAACTGGTGCCCCAGGTTACAAAAGATGAGGCAGAGAATGTGAAGAAAGCCGGAGGAGAGATGGTTTATTGCGATCCTGAGACTGGCTGTCAGAGGATAGCTGATATGATGGGAAAAGGGACTGATATTATAAATGCGAAGAAGGCGATTCAGAATTTGTCTTCTGCAAGGATCAATGTCAGCTCATGGTTCATGTTTGGATTTCCCGGGGAGACAGAAGACGATTTTATCATCACTAAAAGATTCATTAAAGACATTAAAGAGTATTTGTCAGAATTTATTGCTCTCCCCTTCTCTTTGTATAGAGGCTGTAAGGTATACCAAGATCCAGAGACGTTTGGTATAGAGCTACTATCTGATATCCCCTGCGAATATCTGGCGATATACAGTGAAGGTGGCAATATCAACTTTGGATATTCATCGGTAGGTGCAAGAAGGGCAATTCAGATCTGGGAAGAGCTAAAACCGGAAACGCATTATCCATTTGAAAGATTGAAGGAATATTCAGCCGGTGAAGATGATCAAAAGAGAAGATACAGTTATGTCACCCAGCTCAAAGAGATGATGGCAATATAGTTATAAAGTGATTCAAAAGATTTAATGGTTCATATGGTGCTTTTACATCGATGAATAAAGAGATAAGTGCGATCTTCTTCGATCTTGGCGATACACTCCTTGATATGTCTATTATAAGCAGGGCATTATCTTTCGGATTTAAGAGAGCTACCTCAGGCGAACTTGTTACGGACGAGTTTGTTTTGAGGTGGGGCGGGGAGTGGAATAGAGTTTTTGATCATTATTTTAAGAAGGGCGAATTTTATACGGTTAGGAGATTACAGCTTGTAAGCTTGAAGAACGTCTTAGTAGAAGAGGGAATCAATATATCGGATCGAGAATTAAATGACGCCGTAGTTGGATTCTGGCAATATTTTATTGAAAACTGCAATTTGCATGATGATGTTTTGCCAACTTTATCCCGGCTGATCCAGGATAAGTATAAATTGGGTTTGATAACCAATTCAGATGAGGTGGATGTTAGTGGTATTTTAGAGAAACACAAGAAACACAATTTGGATGAGGTCTTCAAAATGAATGTTATCTCAAGCGCTCTCAAAAGATATAAGCCAGACCTGCTACTATTTCAGCGAGCACTTGAGCTTTCGAAATGCTTACCCCGAGAGGTGATCTATGTTGGCGATTCCCTTACAGACATTTATGGTGCAAAAAAACTCGATATGAACACTGTACTCATCGATAGAAAGAAAGTTGAAGGTTCCCTGATGAAGGTCGAACCGGATTTCAGAATTGATAATTTAAAGCAGATACATTCAATTATTGATGAGGTTAGCATTCAGTAATTTTTCATTATTTTCATTATACTCCTGATATGCCCTTCCTGTCAGGATGCAGTCATCTTCAGATAGCTCGGAATTTATATCGAGCATCTTCTTAAGATCACACCACATCAATCGCATCATCCGGTCCATCATAGTCGGAGTAATCATCGAGAGCTTCTTCACTTCATTCAGATAATTGAGAACTGTAGAAGAGTTCAAACTTGAAGATGGATTATTTACTTTTGTAAATCGGAATAAGCCTCCATCAGAATATGATAGCCCCTTCTTTTTGTACTCTTCAAGTTGATAAAAAATTTGTGATTGCGGTATTATGGAAACGACATGTGGATAGATTATTAGCCCCACACCATCATCTTCGCACGGAAAATGCTTTTTATGGTTCTCAAGTAATGTATTCAGGAAATTGACGGTTGTATTTAGATCCTCAATTGTATCCCCAGGATAACCGAGCATAATGCTTAGCATCGGCGTTATATCGTGTTTAAAGGACATATCGAGTACTTTTTTGGCATTCGTAATATACCTCTCATACCGATCTTCACCCGAGAATTTGTTCATCCTTAGAAGTGTATTCATGCTTGCGGATTCCAGGCCGAGAAACATTACTTCCCCTCCAGCATCTCGAATTTCAGGAATCATCGACGCCGGGAGAACGTCAGCACGAGTTTCATAACCGAACGAGTAACCCCCATCTTTTATCGCCTTATATATCTTTCTAATGCGTTTTGCGTTGAGTCCGAAGAGCGGATCTTGAATGATCATATTTCTTGCCGAGTTAAGCTCCTGCATCGTTTCTATCTGCTGAACAATCTTTTCAAAAGGTTCGAACCTGTGTCTACTGCGCATCGCTTTTTCGACGCAATAGCCGCAATTAAACGGGCACCCACGGCTTGATAGTAGAGACACAATTATATATTTATCAATGTTATCGAGCAGATCGAATTTCAACGGTGGTATCTCGGATAGGTCGATCAATGGTTCGCGTTCAGAAAAGACGACATTTCCATCATTTCTGAATGCAAGATTCTTAATCTTTGGTGTGGAGATAGACTGCCCGTTAACAATCCTTCCGTGGATGTTAAGACTGGCGCGTTCACCTTCGCCGGTGACAATGGCATCTATGCAAGCATACCTCTTCAGTAGCTCTTCAGCGTTAATAGTTGCATGATACCCACCGAAGATTATTGGAATATCCGGATCGGTATCTTTTACAACCTCGGAGAGGTTTAAGGATGCCTGACAGTGATCAGGAGTTGTTGTGGTGAACCCAATCCAATCAATTTTATCCAAAGAGATGTCGTCAATAAAACGTCTAATAAGGTGCTTTTCACCATTTTCACTTAACGGCAGTCCATAGTCAAGCTCCATATCGATAATTCTGACATCAACACCTTTTGCATCCAGATATGTTCCTAACGCCAGAATTGACAATGGTGGACTTGTGATGATGAAATGATCGTATCTTTCACCTACCTCTTCAGGCATATGGTATGGTCTGACAAGTATTACAGCGATATGAACTCACCTCCCTTGAGTCCTTCCTTGTATAAATATCAACCCTTCTATATAATAATCTTATTTTAATACTTAAATATGAATTGTAATGGATAATTTCCAAAAATATTTATAGATTGTGAATAAATAAGATTCGTGTTGGGCTACCCACCAATCACCGTTTTGCGGAGCAATATGCTAGCGAAATGATAGATTATAATAATTGTTGGAGTTAGACGATGGGAAAAGATAAGAGGCAATTTCAGGATGAGACGCTATATGGACCCCTATTCAGGCACTGGTACAGTAGATTTGTACTTGGTAGACCGGGTGATTCGAGAGAAGAACCGATCAAGTTTACACAGTCGTTGCACTTCCGAAACCACTATGATTGCATGACTGAATGGCTTGGAAGGGTCCCAGAGCAGGGATGGTTATCCGCTTCATTCAAGCGTGGAAAATTCGAATCCGAAGTAGAGGCGATGAAACGATTGGACGAGTTCATGGAGGCCACAGGTATAGAGGACGAGTTGAAAGGAGTGATGGACGGGGGAACAGATGCCGCTGTAGCACTCGCAGAAGATAGACTGACCGACGAGACCGGGCTTGAGATTGTCGATGAAGTCTTTTCCAAAGAGATGGCTTATGGTTTTTACATGTATCCTCCGGTGATTCCGATACCACTTGCCATGTCTCCGGCTATAAATACAATGATATTCGGTCCATCTTCGGATATAACACTTCCACCCATGAACGTTTTTACGAATGAGATCATGTGGGCGGTTATATGGCATGTTGAAGACGGATTGCAGACAGACCTTCACCTTTGGGCACTCGACGGTGAACAGATACCGCTGCTTGAGAGAAGACATCTGAGAACAGGAGAGAAGTTCAGAAATATCCTAATACCAAGACCGGTCGTTGAAGGGGCAATGATGACGATGGACATATTAAAAGATCTTAGAAACGAGAGGGCTCCGAAACATAGCAATGATCCCATGTACTTTCATGGAGCTCCATCCGGTCCCTGCATTGATGCTGATCCATGTTGCGGCAGCAGGAGCTTCTTTGAGCTGATACCATTCTTGAATGTCTACAATTCCAGGAAGGTAGGATTTCCCCGCCAGACATACACTGGATTTGTGCCGATACCCGGTTTATTCGATCTGCTTTTACAGTTGCCTGTTGATATGTTAGGGCAGAGATTTATATCGATATTTGCAGGTGCTGAAATCTGGATGCCGAGGTACACACTGACTCATCTTGAAACGCACCACGAAGTCATCGGTGAAGAGGCGATACCTCCAACATGGACGGAGAGCATGGCTGCATACATCAGGTATGGTATGGATGCCTTCAGATATCCTCCAAATTTCCAGAGGCCAAAGTACATCTACGGTCAGGATGCACAGGTGAGGGTGCCGACTGAATATCCATGTCCGGAGAAGATGATTATGGCTATAGACGAGGCAACTGCTGAGATTGAAAAAGCGAGAAAAGAGCATCCTGATTGGCTGACAGGGATGAAAGGTTAGGAGGAATGAAGATGGGTGAAGAGAAGTGGGATATCCACAATATGGGCTGGAAAGGTAAAGGATACTGCCCCTGCGGCACCGGAATGGGCTCCAAGTTATACGAGCCTACAGCATGCAATGCCAAGATAGTCAGAAAAGAACCGCTGTTATCATCAGAGAGAGCATCAGGCCTATTTCACTACATGGATAACACAACCAACTGGAACATTGATTCAGAGATGGTTCCATGGTACCTGTATCAATGTGAAAATGGCCATATGGCGCTTCGGCATGAAGGATGGGTAGATGTGCCAACCGTTCCAATTGGTACGATGAAATCCACCTACGGTTCCGTAAACAAGCCACCCAAGTGGTACACGGAACTTTCGGACGAGGAGAAGGATAAGGTATTTTAGAGGTGAGTGTGTAATACACATCACTTCATTCTATTTTTAATAATAAAACCTGAATGTTAATGAATAATTTTAGACATTAATGGATAAAAACCCAAAGATATATATCAGATTGAAATTAAAGAAGATTATGATTGGGCTACCCACCAATCACCGTTTTGCGGAGCAATATGCTAGCGAAATGATAGATTATAATAATTGTTGGAGTTAGACGATGGGAAAAGATAAGAGGCAATTTCAGGATGAGACGCTATATGGACCCCTATTCAGGCACTGGTACAGTAGATTTGTACTTGGTAGACCGGGTGATTCGAGAGAAGAACCGATCAAGTTTACACAGTCGTTGCACTTCCGAAACCACTATGATTGCATGACTGAATGGCTTGGAAGGGTCCCAGAGCAGGGATGGTTATCCGCTTCATTCAAGCGTGGAAAATTCGAATCCGAAGTAGAGGCGATGAAACGATTGGACGAGTTCATGGAGGCCACAGGTATAGAGGACGAGTTGAAAGGAGTGATGGACGGGGGAACAGATGCCGCTGTAGCACTCGCAGAAGATAGACTGACCGACGAGACCGGGCTTGAGATTGTCGATGAAGTCTTTTCCAAAGAGATGGCTTATGGTTTTTACATGTATCCTCCGGTGATTCCGATACCACTTGCCATGTCTCCGGCTATAAATACAATGATATTCGGTCCATCTTCGGATATAACACTTCCACCCATGAACGTTTTTACGAATGAGATCATGTGGGCGGTTATATGGCATGTTGAAGACGGATTGCAGACAGACCTTCACCTTTGGGCACTCGACGGTGAACAGATACCGCTGCTTGAGAGAAGACATCTGAGAACAGGAGAGAAGTTCAGAAATATCCTAATACCAAGACCGGTCGTTGAAGGGGCAATGATGACGATGGACATATTAAAAGATCTTAGAAACGAGAGGGCTCCGAAACATAGCAATGATCCCATGTACTTTCATGGAGCTCCATCCGGTCCCTGCATTGATGCTGATCCATGTTGCGGCAGCAGGAGCTTCTTTGAGCTGATACCATTCTTGAATGTCTACAATTCCAGGAAGGTAGGATTTCCCCGCCAGACATACACTGGATTTGTGCCGATACCCGGTTTATTCGATCTGCTTTTACAGTTGCCTGTTGATATGTTAGGGCAGAGATTTATATCGATATTTGCAGGTGCTGAAATCTGGATGCCGAGGTACACACTGACTCATCTTGAAACGCACCACGAAGTCATCGGTGAAGAGGCGATACCTCCAACATGGACGGAGAGCATGGCTGCATACATCAGGTATGGTATGGATGCCTTCAGATATCCTCCAAATTTCCAGAGGCCAAAGTACATCTACGGTCAGGATGCACAGGTGAGGGTGCCGACTGAATATCCATGTCCGGAGAAGATGATTATGGCTATAGACGAGGCAACTGCTGAGATTGAAAAAGCGAGAAAAGAGCATCCTGATTGGCTGACAGGGATGAAAGGTTAGGAGGAATGAAGATGGGTGAAGAGAAGTGGGATATCCACAATATGGGCTGGAAAGGTAAAGGATACTGCCCCTGCGGCACCGGAATGGGCTCCAAGTTATACGAGCCTACAGCATGCAATGCCAAGATAGTCAGAAAAGAACCGCTGTTATCATCAGAGAGAGCATCAGGCCTATTTCACTACATGGATAACACAACCAACTGGAACATTGATTCAGAGATGGTTCCATGGTACCTGTATCAATGTGAAAATGGCCATATGGCGCTTCGGCATGAAGGATGGGTAGATGTGCCAACCGTTCCAATTGGTACGATGAAATCCACCTACGGTTCCGTAAACAAGCCACCCAAGTGGTACACGGAACTTTCGGACGAGGAGAAGGATAAGGTATAAAAATAACTTACGATTTCAGGAACTCTAGAATATACTTGTTGACGAGTTCCGGTTCTTCATGCTGGACCCAGTGTCCAGCATTGGGGACAAAATGGATTGTATAACTCCCTAAGATGTAATCCGGGATATGTTCTGTTAGCGCTTTACAAAGAGCGTTATCCTGTTCACCCCAGATGACCAGAGTTGGTGATTTCACCTTCAATTTTTCCGTATCTTCATCGAGGGGGAATTGATATCCGGCCCTATAATAATTTATTGCGCAGGAGAGGGCTGGTAACTCAAGTGCTTCCACATACTTTTCTAAATCCTCACCTGTGAATATATCCTTCTTTACAGCAAGGCTTGTTAAAGCCGCTTTCAATCCAGCGTAATTATTTATACTCAAAGTCTTCTCGGGAATATCTTTTTGCTGGAAAAATTTGATGTAAGTGGAACGTCTCTGTTGATCAGGGTTTTTCGAGATCTCTTGCTTTAGAGCCGATGGAGGCGGGCAGTTGAGTATGATCAGTTTCTCTGTATGTTCAGGTAGCGTCTGGGCAAAATGCCATGCGATGGCACCACCCCAATCGTGGCCAACGATCACGGCCTTCTCTTTTCCCAAGCCTTTTATGAAGCCTAAAATATCCTGAGCCAATGTGGTTATCTTGTAGTTTTCAACTCCCTCTGGTTTATCGGTCTTACCATAACCACGTAAATCCGGTGCAACAACCATAAATTTGTCAGAAGCAATTGCCGAGATCTGGTGCCTCCATGAGTACCAGAATTCAGGAAAACCGTGCAGAAATACGACCAACTTTCCCGAGCCTCTCGTCACATAGTGCATTTTTATGCCATTTGTTTCGATAAATTTGTGTTTAAGATTCTCTTCTGACATTGTTTTTCAATCAGCGTTTGCTATGGATTCACAGCTACAGATATTCTTACTCTCAAGCAAGGGAAGGGGATCTGAAAAGTGCTTCTCTATCTTTATTTCAAGTCCCAGTGCAAGTCCCAGAAGCTCGGTAAAGTAGAAGACCGGAATCTCCTTAATTGGACCTTCTCTTGATTTCTGTGCAAGCTCCAGGTTGAAGAGACACAACGGGCAGGTGAGAGCCATCGCATCTGCTCCATTCTCAAGTGCAGAGTTTAATATAGAATCCGAGCAGCCTATCGCCACATCCGTCGAGCTTACGGATAGATACGATCCACAGCATTTAGTTCTTTGAGGGAAGATCACAGGCTCACACCCAACAGCTCTCAGAAAGTCCTCGAAGATAGTTGGGGCTTCGGGGCTGTCCATACCGATCTCATCGAACGGCCTCAGCAACTTGCACCCATAATAAGGTGCAACCTTCAAATCCAGCGCTTTCTCAATCTTCAGATTCTCAAACCCTATATCATCCCGCAGGATCTCCAGAGGATGGACTATCTTGAGATCTCCCTCATAATCCTCTTCCAGAAATAGATTCAGCTTCTCTCTCTTCTCTTTGTCTTCTCTTATCACCCTGTTTGTTCTTTTAAGCACATTATAGCAGAAGGCGCAGAGTGTTGTAACCTTATCTCCCAGCTTTCTGGCCTTAGCCAGATTTCTAGCCGGTGCAACCAGGTTCATTATGTTATCTGTTACAAGTGGGAAGACGGCTCCGCAGCATGTCCAGCCTTCAATCTCAACTATCTCAATGTCCAATTTTTCTGCTACTGCAAGAAAAGACGACTCAAAATTACTTGCTTTTGTGGGTAGTGTACATCCTGGATAATAAACGACCTTCATGAAATTTTCTCCTTAAATCTCCGATGTAAACTTCTTAAATGCACTAACAAGTGCCTGTTGGGGAGCCTCAGCGAGAATCTCTGGGGATACTCCTTTAACTTTGACAAAATCGGTACCATCCCTCATAATAATTGCCCTTATAGACTCCATTATCTTCGGCAGTTCTACTCCCTTGGGGCATCTGGAAGAACATAGAAAACAGGAGGCGCAGAGCCATATCGTCTTCGAGTTGATCAACTCATCAACCGCACCCAACTCAATTAACCATGCGACCTGATGCGGGCGTATGTCCATCTCGTTTGTTATAGGACAACCACCTGAGCACTTTCCGCATTGAATACATGAAAATAACTCCTGACCACTCAATTCTCCCACTCTTTTGAGAAAATCACCTTGCACACAATCTGACGATATCTCACTCACACAAATCCTCCAGATAAACAATTCTTTAATATTATATTCTTTATAACTTCTTATTTTGTTTTATCAATCGTCTTATACCGGAATTGATAATAATTGCGTGCGAAGGTGGCCTGGTTAAAGATCAACCTACTCCTCTTTCTCCTTTGCCTTGGACTCCTGCCATTTTATAAAATTGCATTGAGGGCAGCCCAGCTCGAAAGGCTTCCTTCGTCCGGTGATTACGTGAACGTGATGGAGCCCATGCTCTTCGCATTTGTCTTCGGTTACAATCAGCTGCCCATCCCTTGGTAAAGGTAAGGTGAAGGTACAACCCGGAAAACCTGAGCAACCAACGAAACGTGACCCTTTTCTGGATTTTCTTATGATCAACTCGGACCCACAATCAGGACATTCACCAACAATACTCTCCTCTCTCAGCTTCCCCCTCAACGATTCCGATATCTCGCTCCTATTGGCCTCCAGATTTTTATATATCTCTCTGAGCATATCTTTTGACTCTTTGACCACATCTTTTTGGGAGATCTCCCCTTGCGTGATCTTATCCATATCCTTTTCGAGCAGAGAGGTCATATCCGGTTTGGTGATCATCTCCGCATAGGTTTCCAATGAATCTATAACTGCGTATGCTTTTTTTGTGGGTTTCAGAGGGTTTCCATGTACGTATGCTCTTGCATACAATTTACTCAGCATCTCGTGCCTGGTACTCTTTGTTCCGAGACCAAGATCTTCCATCTTCTTGATCAGCCTGCCCTGTCCGTACCTTGTAGGCGGTTGCGTCTCTTTTTCCAATAGATCAACTCCCTCGACCACAAGCTTATCTCCCTCCTTCAGTTCCGGAAGTACCCTCTCTTTAAGTGGGTTGTAGGGATAAAACCATCTCCATCCCTCATCAATTATCCTCGATCCGGACGCTTTGAAGATCTCTTCATTGATATCCACCTCTATCTTCATTGTGTTCCAGATTGTTGGATCTGCAAGAGTGGCAAAAAACCTCCTCGTTATCAACTCATATATCGCCCAATGGTCCTCGTTCAAATCTTTCTTATCAGCTACTGAAACAGGATGTATCGGTGGGTGATCAGTCGTCTCTTTCTTCCCAAAAGTTGGTTTAAGTTCCTTATCTTGCAATTTTTGGGCATATTCTTCAAATTCGCTATCGATGAACATCTCTACTATACTCTTTAAATCCAAACTCTTCGGATAAACGGTGTTGTCGGTTCTCGGGTACGATGTGAAACCGTTTATATATAGCCCCTCGGCCAGTCGCATTGCATTTGCTGCAGAGTATCCGATTGAGCTTGCAGCACGTATAAACTCCGTGGTATCGAACGGTCTTGGCGGTTTCTCTCTCTTCTCCTTCTTCTGCGCAGTAATTACGACACCATCTCTTCCCAGCTTTGATATTATAGATTCTGCCTCTCCTTTATCCGAAATTCGCCCCTTTTTATGTTTCGCCGTGAATGACTCTTTGTTTCGCAGTTTAGCATGTATCTCCCAGTAAGTCTCCGGGACGAAATTTTCTATCTCCTTCTCACGATTCACAAGCAGCGCAAGAGTGGGCGATTGAACCCGTCCCACTGACAGAAAATCCTTTCCGAATTGTCTGGAGGATAATGAAACGTATCTGGTTAAAACGGAGCCCCAGATCAGGTCAATTGTCTGTCGGGCCTCGGAAGCTGCCGCCAGGTTAAAATCTACCTCTGACGGTTCATCAAAGGCCTTCTCGATCTCGCTTTTTGTGATAGCACTGTATCTCACCCTATCAACAGCGACATCCGGATTCACTTCACATATGACCCTCAAAGCCTCCACACCGATAAATTCACCCTCCCTATCAAAATCAGTGGCGATTGTTATGTGACTTGCATCTTTTGCTATCTTCTTCAGGGCGTTGATAAACTTCTTCTGTACAGGTATGCTCACAATCTGGGAGTCGATCAGTTTTCCAGGATTGACATCATTCCATCTGCGGTACCTCTCCGGGAAGTCGACACCGACTATATGACCGCTCAGACCGATAACTGCCCTGCCATCAAACTCAAATGAGTCCACCCCACTTATCTTCTTCTCCTTTACCTTCCCCTCTGAGAGAATACCGGCTATTCTTTTTGCGGTGCTATGTTTCTCCGTGATTATATACTCCATTACAACCTCATCAATTTTATTGGGCTGTATTTAAGCTTTTCCTTAGTGCATGGTGGGTCATCCAGAAATCCCTGTTCATCCATCATCACGAATTAGAATGGTCATCTCGCAGAACCATACTATTTTCATGCATCTTTTGT
>JAXHTJ010000078.1:0-10577 GCA_034190245.1 Halobacteriota archaeon
GGGAATGTGGGTTTGAACATATCACGCACAATTGGACGGAAAGCTTCCCAACTGATAAGGGGCTTGATCTCTGCTAACTTATCTCCAAGTCGGGCAACTCTTTTGTACTCTTCACGAAGTGCAAAATCGGTTAGGGGTTCCATAGATAATATATCTCTGTGAGATGTTATATAATAGCTCACTATCTTGTGATCTTAATCAGGTTATTCAAAATTCTCTTCACTATATCAATGTTTAATAGGCGACGAATTCACATCGGTGGTTTTATCCCTAAAATAACCTTACTCATGTCAAAGTAATACGGCTCTTCTTTTATATCTTTCAACTCGGCTTTCCTGAATATCACGTTCAGCTCCACATTCCTGCAGCGCCAGAATATATCGAAGTAAAGCTTCATTAGATAGTCAGGTATGGCAAAAATCTCATTGGTAGGAAATGATTTGTATGCTGCTGTGACGGGGGCCCACACTTTTGCAACCCTCTTCATCTCAAATACGACCGGCTCCGGATCATAGACGGCATCAAGGCCAAAAGTACAGAAGACCGCATCAAAAGTGTTATCCGGAAATGGGAGCTTCTCTGCATGTGCTCTTACAAGTGAGACAGTATTTACTTTGTTTCTATTAAGTTTACGAGTTGCAATATTGAGCATCGATTTTGAAAAATCAGCACCAACAACTTTCGCACCCGCCTTTCCTGCAAGTATCGAGGATTCGGCGGTCCCTATCATCAGATCCAGCACGAGTTTTCCTTCCCCTACCCTTGCAAGCTCCATCACACGCTTTCTCAGCTTCTGCTTCGTTCCAAGGAATATGACATCGTCCAGATCGTACAAGAAGGCATACCTATGGTACTTATTCCAGATTATCTCCCTTGTTCTCTTGACCATTCTTCAAAGAGTTTATTATGTAATTCGGTATAATTAAGGTCATGTTTTTGTATTTCAGAGAGGAAGTGAAGAGAGTTCTTAAAGATGCTCTGAAAGTGAGTGGTTTTGAAGATGAGGCTGCGGAGGTTGAGCTGTCAGATCATGCAGACCTCGCTTCTTCCGTTGCATTCAAGCTTGCTTCAAAGTACAGAAAATCTCCAAAAGACCTCTCAGAAGAGATAGTAAGATCTATTAAAATTCCCAATGACTCACTAATATCTCATGTAGAGGCTTCAGGCCCGTACATCAATTTTTTTGCGAGTAACTCATTTTTAATAAGAACCATAGAGCAGATATTAAAAGAGAGGGAGAATTTTGGTCATCTCGGCTATAAGGAGAGGATAATCCTTGAGCACACTTCTGCAAACCCCAATGGGCCACTTCATGTTGGGCATATAAGGAACTCAATTATAGGTGACACACTCACACGGATACTGAGGAAGGCAGGATATGATGTTGAGGTTCAGTACTATGTGAACGATATGGGAAGGCAGATTGCGATGGTGGTCTGGGGACTTTCGAAATTTAACCTTCCGGACAAGAAGTCGGATCATGCAACTGCCGAAGTCTATATAGCCGCAAACGGAGCCCTGGAGGATAATCCAGAATTTAAGCAGGAGGTTGACAGGCTGATTCAGATGAAAGAATCAGGCGATGAAGAGACGTCAAAGAAGTTTGAGGGTGCTGTGAAGCTCTGCCTTGCAGGAATTACATCGACACTTGAGCGTATGAACGTCCATCACGATCGATTTGTCTGGGAGAGTGAGTTTGTCAGTTCCGGTGATGTGCAGGATATAATTGAGTCTGTTGAGAAGAGCAAGTATTCTGAGATGAAGGATGGGGCGCTGGTTCTTAACCTGGAGGATTTCGGCTTCGAGAAGGAGTACGTCGTCAGAAGGTCGGATGGTACTTCACTTTACTCTACAAGAGATCTTGCATACCACCAATGGAAGAGCAAGGGGCGTGATAGGATCATCGACGTCTTCGGGGCTGACCACAAGCTCATCTCATCCCAGCTTGTTCCGGTACTTGATATTCTCGGTATTCCGACTCCCGAGATCGTCATATTCGAGTTTGTTTCACTACCGGAAGGATCCATGTCCACTCGGAGAGGTAAGTTTATATCGGCAGATGAGCTTCTGGATGAAGTGGAGGCTCAGGCGTATCTTGAGGTGGATAAGAGGCGCAGTGAATTGAGCGAGGATGAAAAAAGCAAGATTGCCAGGATGGTTGGTATCGGAGCTGTCAGGTACGATATAATACGCATATCCCCCGAAAAATCTACTATATTCGACTGGAGAAACGCACTGGATTTCGAGAAACAGGGCGCACCGTTCATCCAGTATGCACATGCGAGATGCTGCTCAATTATCAGAAGGTCTGATGGCATAGTAGAGGCAGATCCGTCTTTATTGACTGAAGGACAGGAAGTGGAACTGATAAAGAAGATGTCTCTTTTTCCACTGATAATTGAGACAGCGGCAAAGGATCTTAAACCATACATTCTCGCCACATACGCAAGAGAGCTCACCGAGCTATTCAACCAGTTCTACAGGGATGTTCCTGTGCTTAATGCAGAAAAAGATATTAGAAATGCGAGGCTTACACTGGTTGAGTGTGTCAGGATTGTTTTAAGAGAAGCTCTTGATGTAAATGGGATTGAAGCACCAGAGTCGATGTGAAGGTTCTTAAAATCTCAAAGGCGGGAAATGGTGGCCTTTTTGGTAGTGATCTAATAGTTTGCATTAACTAAGGGTTCTATCTTGAGTTTCAAGATGCATGGAATTTGACCATCTTTAAACCATAAAATATATGCTTCATCGGAACATAGCGAAGATAGTTCTTTGAGTTTACATGTATTATTGTGCTCTGGAGGTTTTAAGAATGGAATCGGATATTGAAGAAGTAGATGATAAGTATGTTTCCCTAATACCAGTTGAAGATTATTTAGTGGCAGGTATGCATATTGGAACTCACCAGAAGACGAAAGACATGAGGAAGTTCATATATCAAGCACGTCCGGACGGGCTTTATGTGCTCAATGTACAGACGACGGACGAACGCATAAGAACCGTTGCTAAGTTTTTGAACAGATTCAATCAATCTGCCATTCTGGTTGTTTCAGCCAGGCAGTACGGATTCGTTCCTGTAGAGATGTTCGCAAAGGTCACCGGAGCAAAGTATATCACCGGTAGATTCATCCCAGGAACGCTCACTAATCCAGCCTATGAGGACTATGTGGAACCAGATGTTCTTTTAGTGACTGATCCAATTGGTGATGCTCAAGCAGTGTCCGAAGGCATAAACATAGGAGTTCCTGTAGTCGGTCTCTGCGATACAAACAATCTCACATCGAACATCGATATAGTCATACCAACCAATAATAAGGGGAGAAAAGCACTTGCGATGGTCTATTGGTTGCTGGCAAGAGAGGTTTTAAAAGAGCGGGGAGAAGAAGATAGATTCAATTATGAAGCAGCGGATTTCGAAGCAGAAATCTGACATGGGTTTTACTTATTCGAGAGTGTGATCTTGCCATTCCAACCCACGTTCAGCTCTATCTCATCGTTAAAACCTACCTTTACATAACCATCCGTAATCTTCACCGGTGAGCCTATATCAACCTCCCCCATCAAATCCGCATGATTATCCCAGAGTACAACCTTTATCCGTCCGGTCTTATCATTAACATATATGTTGGCCACTCTTCCGGCTCTACCATCTTTTTTTACGAACTCTCTCATCGTATCGATACCGGTCACGTTTCCCATGATGTTGTAGACTCCATCTAAACCTATACCATCAATCGGTGTGATATGCTCTTTGTAATCTACGTCTTCATCAGTCACCCTTATCGCAGCACCTCTACCCAGATGAACCTCAACATTGTTATAACTCTCTTTTGAGTAGCCGTTGCTCACTTCAATAACCTCTCCGACATTAAAATTCTCATTTGTCTGCTCGCCCCAGAGGACCACTCTCATCTTACCGGTCTCATCGCCTATTACCAGGCTTTTTACCTTTCCAGCAGTTCCATCTTTTCTCTCAAAGGTTCGGACTTCGCCTGAGTCAATGACCTTTCCAATCACATTTACTGCACTCATATCGGCTGATATTTCCCCTATCTTGTATCTTTTCACCTCTATCTCTTCATTTGTGAACTCCAAACTACCGTTTCTTCCGATGTTGACTTCAACTCCTGTATATCCTTCCTTCACATACCCTTTTACCTTCAAAGTGGTTCCAACTTTAATATCCCTGGTCTTCACCAGATCCGTATACTCATCCCATATAACCAGTCTGATCGATCCTGTCTCATCCGAGATGGTCAGGTTTGCAACCCGCCCTATCGATCCATCACTACGATTAAATTCTCTGGGGTCATCGGCCTGTATCACCTTTCCAACGAAACAGACGTCACTTTTCCCGGTGGTGATATCTCTTATCTTGTCCTGAAGACTGATGCCAAAATCACGTGCCAGAAGCATAGCCGCTGTCTTCTCATCACAAAGGCCACCCATCAGATCGATCTTCTCTTCAATTTTAGCTTTAAAATCATCAAAAGAGATCTGCTCTTCCAGTTCTTTGTAGATCCTTTTAATCTCCTCCACCTGACCACACAACCTTTCTTCCTATCAAACTCCATTACGAGTCATTGTCAATATTATCCTCTTCCTCATGAGTCATGATTTCATTTAACTGGTTTATCCATTCGTGGTTCTCCATCATCCAATCATAATCCCTGCGCAGATCAAAGTCCTTCAAGGCCTCGAAGGCAGCATTTATCTCCGAATCACTCTCGTTATTTAAAAACCTCTCCATCAGAAAATTTTCGACCTCTTCATCCTTCTGTGGAATTTCATCCTTCTCAACACCGAGTATATCATAAAATGTCTTATTGGGTGGCAAATATTTCTTCAGATCGCCGTTGTCGATCATGATACTATCCAGTCGTTCTATTTCGCCATGATCTTTCAGGAATCTTAGCATCAATTTATCATATTTTTGAGAATCCCAGATATCTCTTTTCTCTGTTATTATATTGATAGCCTCTTCTGGAATATTATCGGAAAAGAAGTCTAACATAACATCGTATTCCCACCTAAGGTCCGGATCGCTCAATATTTTGTAAACTTCCTCGATCAGATCAGATGGGTCATCCGCCTTAATCGAATCATCAATTTCTTCGGTAGATGCTCCACTATCAACACCCAGTATATCATAAAATGTCGGTGCACTCTTAATAAATAGATCGGCCCAATTTTTATGCCGATCTTCTATAAAACTCGATATTGAATAAGTCCTCTCCTGCGATATCCATCCTTCATGTTTTATCCTTATATCTTTCTTATCTTTTGGGTTGAGTATCTGGGATACCCTCACGAAGAGATCCAATGCAGCGTCATATTCTTGAGTAAGATCCGGGTCACTTAATGTCTTGTATGCTTCTTCAAGAACCTCAAGTGGATAAATTGACCGCTCAATCTTCTTTTCATACGTCTCTTTAATCATCTCTTCAGATGAGTTCTTTGGCGCGCATAGGACGGCGTAGTACGTTGGAAAGCCCGATATTAGATGGTCCGCCCACTCTGGATGATTCGCTTCGATTTTTCTAAATTTTTGCATCAATCGACTTGATCTGTTCGGATCGATGTACCTTTTAGAAATCTTCCAGTACGGATCATCGCACTGGTAATATTTCATCCACTCATCAAAGACCTCTTTACCTTTGCCTCCTTCTTCATCCATATTGTCTTCACCTGTAACTTTTATATAGAAGTTTGATCAAAATCACGAACAATTGCATCGCCATAGGTCATATTTCAACTCAGGCGAAATTTGTCACGTCTATCATTATAAGAAGAACCTAACCAAAAAAGCTTCGCAATAAAATTTTACAAAAGTTTGCTACCGAGGGCAAAATCCTCCAGCTCAATAACCTTCTTCCATAGCTCTTTGCATTCGCATTTGGGCCTATTAAGAACAGTTGCATCCTGCGTTAGCGAAAACTCATTTATAGCATCGGCAACTTTCCTGTCACATACTCTGCAGTTGTGAGGCCCCCTACTCTGCCCGGCAGCAACAGGATCAGATAATATTATGGTGTCTTTAAGTTCGGCCTTTACCCTCCTGAGCGCTTCCACGGTACTCCACAACCAGGGTGGCCTGTACTCTCCCCGCTGCCACAGTTCATAGACCTTTGTGAAGTTCTGGACATTGCAGAGATTTACCGATATTGTGGAAGCATACTCCGAGACATCTCTTGCAGATCTTAGAACATCTTCGAGTGCCACTCTCTCCGATAAAAAGGGTGGTTTCAGGAGTAGATACGCCTTTACACCGGCTCCGCATTTCGTTGCAATATCCGAAGCTTTTGTGAAATCTTCGAAGCTGAAGCCTTTATTTATGCACCTATTCCTGATCATATCATTCGAGGTCTCAACACCGATTGCAACATCGAATTCTTCAAAGAGATGGGCACAGTTTGAGATATCTTTTGAAGTGACAAATTCCGGACGAGTCTCGGCTATAACCTTTCTCACCCTTGGATCGGTAGACAATCTCGATAATATCTCTTCTCTTACCTTCAGAGGTATCTCTCTTTCATCGAAGAAACTTCCGGAGGTATATATCTTCACCATCAAGTCGTTAACATCTGGTAATTTATTCAGGACATAGTCAAGCTGCGCTGTCAGATCTTCACTTGTGACCCGTTCACAGCAGTCATTCACAAAACCGCACATCAAACAGGTTCTCCAGTGACATCCTATCGTCCTGAATATGATCGTCACTGAATCCATGGGGGATGACTCAAAGAGATCTTTTCCTGACCATACAGCGACAGGTTCATCGGCTTTCAGTGCTTTTGATCCATGCTTCTTTTCTCTTTGCATCTTAAAACTAATTTGTAGCCGTAACAGTCTCCAACTGGCTTGCAATGCCCCATATCAGCGTTCTCGTATGGACTGGAATGTTTGGATCGTTACTTATATCGTCCAACATCGAGATCACAGAAGCCGCTCTAACATTTGGAGAATCTTTATTATCAGATAAAATACTCTTAACATTATCTGCCGCACGCCGGATATTCCTTGGAACGGAATCGTCCCCTGTTACTGTATCCAGCATGTCAATACATTGCTTAATAACCTCATTTTTATCATCTGGCATCATACCACCTCATTTTAACACTTGGGAGCCAGCTATAAATCTACATATAGTAAGTATCCGGTAAAGATTAATCTGGCTTCATGCCAAAATTCAATGCTAATAGTATTGTATATGTTTTATTTTAATATTCTGTTTTCACTTCATTCATCCTTCGACAAAAATTGCAGGTCTTAGTGGGATTGCCTGACCACTCTTTTTCTGAGGATCGTAATCTGCCTCATCGGCATTATAGACCTCAATTTCGCAATTGAATTCCCCCTCCAAGAACCCTTTTGCATCCGTGAATATTTCGTGCTCGTCAATCTTTGCATCCAACAACGTGCCTATCTTGTTTGCGTCCATCCCTTTTATATCCGGCAGGATCTTCTGAACAAATTTTGAAGCCTCCTTTCCGCGTCTTCTAATCTCCTCGTCTGAGGTTATTTTGGACATTATCTTGCCAAATTCAAGATCTTCTTCGGATAAAATCCGGTAATATACCTTATCCTTCCAATCAGGAGCAGTATATAGAACTATCTTTGATGGAGACATCTTTGTTACTTTTATTATCTCGTTGATATCCTTGTATGTATTCTCTAAAAGTTCCTCACCGATCTCTGCGTTTTTATCGATGTAGCTTTCCTCAACCACCGGATACTCTGCCCTGGAAACATAATCTTCGTGAGTCTTGCTCCATATCTCTTCGCAGACGAATGGGATGAAGGGTGAAAGGAGTCTTACCCATATGTCCAGAATATGATTGAGTGTCCACTTTGCACCCTCTCTATTCCAATCTGTCCTTCGCCTATACCACCTCAGATCGCTCTCCAACCCAAAATAGGCGTACTGAAGTGCCTGTCTTATCTGAAAACTCTCTAAAGCTTCCGTTGTCGCACCTATCCTCATTTGAAGCCTGCTCAAAATCCATCTGTCGATCTTCTCAAGCTCTTTTCCATCGGTTGAACTTCCATTCTCTATTATCTCGCATGATAGATCCCAAAAGCGTTTTATTCGGCGCGGTGTTGATTTTACTAACTCTTCCCGCCAATCAAAATCCTGCCATGGCTCTGCGGACCCCATGAGAAACATTCTAACGGTGTCTGCCCCATGCTTCATTACGGCATCGGAGAGTAGAACAACGTTCCCCTTCGAGGAGGACATCTTATTACCCTCAAGAAGGCCCATGCCAAAGACTGTCATCCCCCTCGGCCAGAACTCCTCGGAAAATATCGCAGTATGATGGTATAGCTGGAATGTCAGGTGGTTTGAGACCAGGTCTTTTGCCGAGAGCCTGAAATCATAGGGGTACCAGTAGAGGAATTCGTCCCTCAGCTCCTTCAGAATCTCCTTATCACCAAGTTCTTCTGGATCGCCTTTTCCTTTGAATATATGATCAAAAACGGCATCGTTCAAGGAGTTATAATCGATTTTATTCAACTTGTGGGCTATGCAGTAATATGACATATATATCGTGGAATCACTCAGCGGCTCGACGATCCATTCTGTGTCCCATGGCAATGGTGTGCCAAGTCCCACCCGCCTAGTGCAGGCCCAATCATTGAGCCAACCGACTGTACGAACAAAATCAGCCCTTATCTCTTCCGGCACCAGATCCATATTTTTGAGACAGGAATAGACTTTTTCCTTCCAATCAGGGTTGCTGTACTTTAGAAACCATTGATCTTTCAGTATCTTGACATAGACCTTTGAGTTGCACCTGCAAACCACAGGCCTCTCGGTGAACTCATACATCTTACCTGCTCTTCCTTTGGATACCAACTCCGATTCGACCTTATCTCTTGCTTCATTTACAGAGACACCAACATACCCGGTTAACATGACGCCTTTTGAGAACTCGGCACCATATAGAAGCTCAGTTGCATCCTCGAGCTTTGGATCCTCTTGATTTTCTATCCCCATGGACTCTGTAAGGTCCTTTGCAGGTATCTCTCCATAACCCTCTATTCCTATGACTGGTATAGGTACGATATCCTTATATTTCGGTTCGACCTTCTTGAGGTCCTCAAGTGCGACATAATCGAATGGTGCATGTGCTGGTACACTCATCACGACACCGGTCCCAAAGTCAGGATCTACAAATGAGGCAGGTAATATCTGGATCTCTTCGTTATTTATCGGATTTAGTGCAGTCTTACCTATTAGCTTGCTTCCACTGATATTGCTTGTGATTTTGATATTGTAGTTCTGATGGATCAGCTTCTTTAAGCATTCTTCACTGATTATCCACTTCTCATTATTCACTTCCGCCAATGTGTACTCCACTTTGGGATTTGCCCAGACATTTGTCACCCCATAAACCGTCTCGGGACGCAGTGTTGCTGTGGGGAGTATCTCGCCATCGCCATCCCCATCCAACCGGAACTTGATCATTACAAACTCACTGATGTTTGCCTGGACACCTTCCAGAAGGTCGTGATCTCCTACTGGATTGTCGCAATTAAGACAGTATTTTACAGGATGTTCACCTTTTTCAACCAGATCTTTCTCTCGGAGTTTGTTGTACTGCCAGGTTATGAATTTGCTGTAATGCGGATCTACAGTGGTAAATCTCCTCCTCCAATCGATGGAATAGCCCATTTTATCCATTATCTCTTTGTACTCGCTACTGAAGTACCGCACAATCTCATAAGGATCGGTGAATCTTAAAAGAACATCTTCAGGGACTTTGTAAAGGTCTCTATACAGGGCGATAGCTTCCGGATCTTTATTCGCTATCCTGTTTGATACGCCAATAACAGGAGACCCAGTCACATGAAATGCCATCGGAAAAAGGACTTCATAGCCCTGCATTCTCTTGAATCTTGCAATAACATCGGGCACTGTGTAGGTTCTTCCGTGACCAACATGCATTGCTCCTGAAGGATAGGGATAAGCCACATTTATGTAAAATTTCTCTTTATCATCATTTATATTGGACTCAAAGACTCTGTCTTCATTCCACCTTCTAAGCCACTTCTCTTCTATACCTGAAGAATCCACAATTCCACCACTTTACCTCTTAGTAGCGGCTTAACTATAAACTTTTTCTAAAAGTTTAATCAAAACCACGACCTATGGCTGCGCCATAGGTCATCTCCGCCTTCGGCGGAAATTAAAGCCTTCTAATAGGGATTGGATTTAACCTTTGGATAAATCCTCTGCAAAGGGCTTATAAAAACATCTCGCTGTTGGCGAGATTAGAGGGATCTCCAAAAGAGATCGCTCACAGGGGTGAAGGGGACGAAAGTCCCTTCAGCGGATATTAAAGCCTTTTAATAGGGATTGGAATCAGTCATGTTTTATCTCTGAAGAAGAATACTTTCACCTTGCACTTGGCAAACTCATATAAGGTTCAAAAATAGATTATTGAGAGGATAATATAGTTAAGTGCATAATTTTATACACCAATCATCAAGGAACTTATGAATCCACCTCCTGGCATAAGAGATGGAGTTTGTTAACCTGCCGAATTCTTCAGAAATAGTATTAACCAGCTTAC
>JAXHTJ010000079.1:0-10458 GCA_034190245.1 Halobacteriota archaeon
AATACTCTATAACAATAGACCGATAAATATACTCAGAACCTCGCTTATGGCCTCCTGAACCCTTCCCCGGCATAGCTCCCCTCATCACCCAACTCTTCCTCAATCCTCAAGAGCTGGTTGTACTTTGCCAGCCTTTCGGATCTGCATGGGGCTCCAGTCTTTATCTGACCGGTCTTGAGTCCTACTACAAGGTCCGCGATAAAGGTATCTTCGGTCTCTCCACTTCTGTGGCTCACCATCACACTCCAACCGGCATTCTGCGAGAGTTTGCATGCTTCTATACTTTCGCTGACACTTCCTATCTGATTAACCTTCAAAAGGAGTGCATTCACAGCTTTCTTTTCGATTGCCATCTTTATTCGCTTTGGGTTTGTTACAAGCAGGTCATCTCCGACTATCTGAACCTTTTCCCCCAGTGATTCGGTGATTTTTGGATAGGTCTCCCAATCATCCTGATCGAATGGATCTTCTATCGATACAAGCCCATATTCATCGGCAAACTCCCTGTAAAGTTGTATCATCTCATCTCCGGTCTTTCTTTTGCTCCCATCGTTATCGGGATTCTTGAAATCCAGATCATATTTACCGTTCTTGAAGAATTCTGATGCAGCAACATCCATCCCAATATTCACCTTTCCCGTGTACCCTGCCTTCTCAATTGCCTCTTTGAGCAGTTCGAGCCCTTCTTTATTGTCCTGTATACTCGGGGCAAAACCGCCTTCATCTCCGACATTTACCGCATCCTGACCGTATTTAGATCTGATAACGCCCTTCAGACTATGATAAGTTTCGGCACCCATTCTCATCGCTTCTCTGAACTTCGAAGCCCCCAGTGGGAGGAGCATAAATTCCTGCATTGCAAGCTTGTTTCCGGCATGCTGCCCCCCATTCAGCACATTAAAACTGGGAACAGGAAGAATAAATTCGCTAACGCTTGCAAGATCGGCAATGTGCCTGTAGAGCGGAACTCTCTTCGACGCCGCTCCTGCTTTGCATGCGGCCATTGAAACCGCAAGTATGGAATTGGCACCTAACTTGCCTTTGTTTTCTGTGCCGTCAGCCTCAATCATCGCCCTATCTATCTCCTCCTGGGCCGTGCACTCCATGCCGAGAACTACTTTTGATATCTCATTTCTGACATTATCAACTGCTTTAAGAACTCCTTTTCCCATGTATCTGGACTTGTCGTCATCTCTTAACTCCAGAGCCTCATGCACACCGGTGGACGCCCCACTTGGCACCATAGCCCTGAATAATCCGTCATCTGTCTGCAGGTCAACCTCCAGCGTGGGATTACCTCTCGAATCTAAAACTTCTCTTGCATGCACTTTTTTTATCTTAGTCATTTTCTTCAACCTTCAAGCTTGATATGATTGTATACATAATCACAATCTTAAAGAAGTTTTGGCTGTTGCTAAAAAAGAGCTACAGATGCATTTGAGAAGCCAGTTGAATTATTTTAGGTATCTCGATTCTCTATATTTTAAATCTCCTTTTCATAATCCCAAATAATCTAAGCGCCGCTTGCTTTTCCGACGACCTTAACACTTCTTTTAACAGTTATTGGGACTATCCCTTTCTCCATCTCTAACACAGCCAAATCAATTGTATCTGTTAAGTCACTCTCGATCAAAGCAGGTGCACCCATGGAAAGCTGTAAAGCTCGTGCACCGATTATCTTTGCCTTTTCAAATCTTGTATATCTTCCCTTCAGATAAGCTTCCAATCCACACCACCTCAACCTTTTAAATAAAAGCTTGACCAAAATGTCCGATTTCCTTACGGAAACCCGACTAAAAGGACTACCGCCCCTTACACCCATGAGTCCGATCTTCTATTGGATTAATCTCGCCGAAGGCGAGATATGACGTATGGCTTTCCCATACGTCGTGGTTTTGTTCAACCTTTTGTAAAAAGGTTGTTATGGGGCTGCTGAGATTTGAACTCAGGTCACAGCATCCCGAACGCCATAGGATGGACCAGGCTACCCTACAGCCCCTCATTGATAGGGCGCCAGGGCATCCACGAGCTCTACGTGTGTAAGCAGCATCCTTCTACAGCAGTATCTTTTAATTCCCAGGTCATCCAGAACGTCTTTTGGGTCTTCCTCCTTTATCCGTTCTTTATACTCTTCATACACGTCTGATATAATCTTACCACAGGTAAAACACCTAACAGGGATCACTTAATCACCTATACGATTTTTGTCTCTTAGCTCTTGCCCCTTTACCACCATATTTTTTGGGTTCCTTCTTTCTGTGATCGGATACAAGTAAATTCCTGTCATATTCAAGATAACTCTCCTTCAGTGAAGGGTCAGCCGTCCAATCGACCAAGCCCTGAGCTATTGCGGTACGAGTCGCATCCGCCTGCCCCATGAACCCACCACCACGAACATTTACATCGATATCGACTCCGTTTACAACATCTCCAGCAAGATCAAGCGCATCAAAAATCTTCTTCCTTACGAGTTCTGGCTCTAAAATCTCAAAAGGTTTTTTATTGATCCTTATCTTCCCCGTACCTTTTCTGATGGTGGCTCTCGCAACTGCTGTCTTCTTCTTACCACTTGAGTTTACGATCTTAACCATTTGGCCCCCAATTTTTTACTCAGTTCCTCCAATTTTATATACTTAATAGAGCCCAGGCGTTTCATATCAGCGTCCTCTATTCTTGTTAAGGTTTGATCCTTGTACGCGTCGGGAACTCCAATATAAATCTTTAACCGAGAGTAAGCCTCCCTTCCCCTTGATTTTTTAAAAGGGAGCATCCCTCTAACCGTCCTCTTTAAGATCTGATCTGGCATCTTTGGGAAGTACGGTCCCTTTTCAGGAGAACCTTTATCCCTCATCTCTTTATACTCCCTAAAAACGTTTACCTTCGACCCACTAATAATAGCCTTCTCTGCATTGACTATTATAATCTCTTCTCCTTCGAGTAGTCGTTTTGCGACTTCAGAAGATAGCCTCCCTAGTATTAAACCATCTGCATCGATAATCATCAGGTCACCCAATTATTCTGACACCGGATCCCTTTGGATTCTCTTCCATTAGACCTTCAATACTAAAACATTTCCCTTTTGCTTCGATCTTTTCTTTCGCTGTTAGGCTGAAATCCAGGGCTGCAACATTCATTGGATGATCTATGAGCCCTGCGCCCAGAACTTTACCGGGAATCAGTACAGTCTCACCATCCTTTGAATGCCTGTTGATGCGGCTCAAATTCACTTCAGAATAATTTCTGGTCGGCCTCTCCAATCTTTTTGCAATATCTCGCCAGATCGGGACACCTTCTTGCCTGGATTTGGCCTTTAAATCATCGATAAGTTCGGTTATTCTGGGATTTGTCTTTTTTATCTTTTTACGTGCCATTTATCATCCTTCATAAGATTAATCCAATGAGACTATATTTACCCATCTAATCCTATTTTAAGTTTTTCTAAAGTGATCCCAAATTTTGGTCTGAGTTTGTGAAAATTTATTAACATGAAGAATGAAAATGAGATTCACTTGATAAAGGTACCAAATATGCAGAATAATGCCTTTGAGAAGATATATAAAAAAGTACCAGAGGAGCAGAAGGAGCTGTTGAAAAGATTCCGTTTAACGCATCCATGCAAGTATCTTACTATTGACGGTTCCATCTGGGAGTACATATCCTGTGGTCAAGGAAAAGAGACATTGGTACTGCTTCCTGGTGGCGTTCGCTTCGGTGAAACATGGTTCAAGCTTATAACGGCGCTTGAGAATGAATATCAGATCATTTCACCAACTTATCCTGCTTTATCAACAATGGCAGAGTATGTAAATGGAGTTGCAGAGATACTTGAATCTGAAGAGACTCCCCGGGCACACATTCTCGGGACATCCTTTGGTGGATGGGTCGCACAGTGCTTTATTCGAAGATATCCCGAGAGGGCGATGACGATGATTCTCTCAAACACTTCAGGCGAAAGCCCGTATTCCGAAAGATTCATTAAATTTGTATCGATTTATGCATCCTTGTATCCGGTGCAACTGATCAGGGTTGGCCTTTTGAGGAACTATCTGAAGATCATCTCCATTCCAGATTCGGAGCGTGAGTTCTGGAAGGCCTATCTTAAAGAGAAGTTTTACCTCTACACCACAAAAGACGACATTTTGAGCCAGTATAAGTGCACGCTGGATTTTACATCGAGTTATAAATTCTCGAAGGATGATCTGGCCAATTGGTCGGGAAGAGTTCTCATTATGGAATCCGATGATGGCCCGGGTTTTAATGCACCTGTACGGGAGGCACTGAAAAACCTTTATCCTCTGGCAAAGGTTCACACATTTCACAATGCTGGGCACACACCGGGCTATACCAACCCTAGAGAGTACTCATCTGTGCTCAGGGAGTTTCTGAGGGAGAGTTGGAAAGTGTGGGAGAGTAGTACTTTAAGATAGAGATCGATTTTTAGTTTCTTCTCCGTCTCAAGATGCCAAAAAAAGATGCATTTTATTATACTTGAGTGGCATATATATTAATAATAATGAGTGATGCAATTCCGGGGGAAGAGTATATACTGAAGGGGACCTCGGCATGTGGCGGATGTACTGCTCAAACTGCTCTACGTTTTACATTAAAGGCCGCTGGTTCTCGGACTATACTTTTGGTCGGTGCCGGTTGTCTGGTCGTAGTCGAGGGAATTTTTCCAAATACCAGTTACTCCATACCAACGCTTGATACTTCATTTGCTTCAGTAGCAAGTATGGCAAGCGGTGTCGTTGCGGCTTTGGACGATGATGATATCAATGTTATCGCCTTTTCAGGAGATGGTGGGACATTCGATATAGGACTTCAGGGTCTGTCAGGTGCAATAGAACGCGGTACGAATTTTCTGTACATCTGCTATGACAACGAAGCGTACGGAAATACAGGTATTCAGAGGTCGAGTGCGACACCATTCGGAGCATCGACCACAACAACCCCCCATATAAAAAGAGAACATAAGAAGGATATAGCAGGCATAATTGCAGCCCACGAAATTCCATATGTGGCAACAGCAAACTCAGCGTATCCGAAAGACCTGTACGAGAAGGTGAAGAAAGCCCTCTCAATCAAAGGTCCAAAGTTCATCCATATACTGACTCCATGTCCCACTGGATGGCGTTTTCCTTCAGGAGAAGGTGTTGAGATCGGTAAATTGGCTGTCAAGACAGGTATATGGGTGCTATATGAGATCGAGGATAAGAGATTCAGGCTGAGTAAACCAAGTTTGAAGGTTATTGAAGGGGATGCAATTCCTGTAATCGAATATCTGAAAATACAGGGCCGTTTTTCGAATATGAGCGAAGAAGAGGTAAAAATTTTGCAGCAGTCTGTGGACAGGAAGCTCGAGGACTTAAGGAGGCGTGTTGAGAATGGAGCATAGTGAAGGGTATGTTTACGTCACCGGGAATGAAGCCGCTGCACGTGCTGTCAAGATTGCAAGGCCCAAGGTTATAGCCGCATACCCGATAACACCCCAGACCGAGATCGTCGAAACACTTGCCAGATATGTCGAATATAAAGAGCTTGACTCCAGGTTTATCGATGTGGAGAGTGAACACTCCGCTATATCGGCTTGTATAGGTGCCGCTTCAATGGGTGCTCGTACCTTTACAGCGACCTCAAGCCACGGCCTTCTATACATGAGTGAGATGATACGCTGGACGGCCAACGCACGTCTACCCATAGTAATGGTGAATGTTAACCGTGCTCTTGGGCCGGGATGGAATATTTGGGCAGATCATAACGATTCCTTATCCCAGAGGGACACCGGCTGGATCCAATTTTATACTTCAACCGTTCAAGAGGTGTATGATACAGTGCTCATGGCTTACTGCATTGCCGAGAATCGGAAGGTGATGTTACCGGTGATGATCAATCTCGATGGATTTATACTCAGCCACATAATGCAGCCACTTGAACTCGTAGACGAGGATGAGTACCAGAAGTTGCTTGGGCCAATTAAAGTACCTCACGCTTTAAACTTTGAAAAACCGCATACATTGGGCAATTTAGTATCCTCTGCAGACAATTATCTTATGCAGCGAGATATTAAAAAAAGTATGCTTGCGGCTTACGACATTATCAAAGATGTTGAGGCAGAATTTGAAAAATTGTCCGGGAGGAGTTATAGCCCGATTGGGAGATATATGTGTGATGATGCTGATGTGGTGATCATCGCCATGGGAACCCTTGCTAAAGAATCAGAAGCCGCAGCCTCCTTCTTAAGAGAGGATGGGAGAAATGTCGGTGTTGTGAAGATATCTCAGTTCAGACCATTCCCAAGAGAGGTTGTTGAACTCTCAGCAGAGCGATTTGTAATACTTGACAGGGATTATTCGCCGGGATATGGTGGTATTCTGGCTCAGGAGATAAAATCGGCTCTGTATGAAGCAGGTATCAAGAAAGAGATAACAAGTATAATCGCTGGCCTGGGTGGTCAGGAGGTCACTTGCGAGATGATCGCCGGAGTTATCGACGAAAGAGGGGAGAAGTGGTTGGGAGTATGATAGACGTCAGATTTCATTCAAGAGGCGGCCAGGGAGGAGTTACCGCCGCCAAACTGCTTGGTCTTGCGGCCTTCCTCGAGGGCAAGTTCAGTTCGGCCTTCCCACTTTACGGGGCGGAGAGGAGGGGTGCACCAGTCATGGCGTTTACAAGGATCGATGATACTGAGATAAAGATATACAGCCCGGTTCACCATCCAGACTGCATCATAATCATGGACTCCTCGATAATAGAGCTCATCGACATCACGGAGGGGCTTAAAGACGGTGGAATGATACTGATAGACAACGACTCTGATCACAGGTTTCCAGAGTTTGAGAGATACACAGTATTTGCCGTCGATGCTACGAAGATTGCCCTAGACCTCAATCTGATTATTGCCGGAATTCCCATTCTGAACACAGCGATACTTGGAGCGCTGGCAAAGATCGGAATAATCAAACTAAACTCTGCAAAGAGAGCGATCAAGATGATGTTTCCAGAGGAGGAAGAGAGTATTCTGGCTGCCGAGTATGCTTATGAGCAGGTTTGGGAGGTTTGAGCGTGGAGGAAGATGAAGAGATAAAGGTGACCATCTCGTACCCGAAAGTGGGAACCTCTGGGAAGACTGGTACATGGAGATTGTTTAAACCTTTGATAGACGAAGAGAAGTGCAATTCCTGTGGTCTGTGCTATCTATACTGTCCTGAAGGGGTTATCAGCCCTGAAATTGATATAGACTATGAGTATTGCAAAGGGTGTGGGATATGTGAGAACGAATGCCCGCGGGATGCCATAACCATGGTAGAAGAGACGGGTGAATCGAGAAAAGATTTGAGAGATGATCTGACAACTTCTGAAGATTGAGGCGTGAAGTGAAAGCCTATGCCTATTTATCCAGATCCAGTTTACTGCTGAGGACGGTTCTTGCAAAAAGTTTGGCCGTTCTGAGGGGCTCCGGTATCTTGCCGTGGGTCGTGAATCTGTTAAGTAAAACCCCTGCCTCATCCTCTGTCAAACCATAAAATCTTAAGAAAATATCGTATCCGGTTTGTAACTTGATCGGGATCCGCTCGCCCAATCGTTTATAAATCTCTAAGCGACCTTCTGGGTCCTCAAAGTGCTTCTTTATATCTTCCTCAAGGCCTTCAGACTCCTCATAGGTTACGCATAGTATCGGAAGATTCAGCTCATCAAATAGGGCCTTTAGGTCAACTATATTGAACCAGCTTATCACACAGCCGTTCAAAAAAAGTGCATTCACATCATCTCTCTTCAGATTCCTGAAAAGCTTAAGTACGCCATCAGTAGCATCCATACCCCCCACTGTCACAGGGGTCAGTGAAATACCATCGATATGAAAATCCCCTCTCATGACAACGCCGGACAGTACTGAATTTGGCAACTCTCTTTTGAAGCTTTCGGCAATTCCTAGTACACGGATTCCTTTTTTATAGACATTAACCGTCATCAGCTTATTTCCTAATCATCGATGGAATTAAAAATATTTAAATATTTAAGATGAGATGATTCTGGATTGGATAATCATAAAGGTGAAAAGATATGGCTGAAATGTTATTATCAGGACCTGAAGACAAATTAGCGGTTGTTTCAGGAGAGAAGAGGATAACCAATGGCGAGTTGAAGGACCGAATCTTCAGGTTGGCAAATGGTCTAAATGACCTTGGAATGAAGAGAAAGGGTAACCTTGGTACGATGCTTTATAATACAAATGAGTTCATTGAAGGGATGTTTGCCCCAATTTTAACAGGAAGCACCACAACTCCCATAAACTGGCATCTTAAAGGGGACGAACTCGCATATGTCATCAACAATTCGGATTCCAGGACTTTAATATTCGATGAAGGATTTTTGGACAATATTATCCCGATAAAATCTGATTTGGAGCAGGTTGAAAACTTTGTTGTTGTTGGAGACGTAGATAAGAGTAAAATTACAGATGACATGATTTTGTATGACGATCTCCTGGCAAAATCTTCAAATGAAAAACCTGAACCACCAGAATCAGCCGAAATGGGGATACTTATGTACACCGGTGGAACCACGGGCCGTCCGAAGGGTGCAAACTGGGGCTCACTCTTCTCATCTTTATCAGACAGATCAAAATCCAGGGATAAAGATACGATGAAGTACACGATGGGTATGATGCAGAATCTTGTAAGCGGTTTTGGGTATCCAGCGACTACAAACATACATCTGGCCGCAGGCCCACTCTACCATGCAGCACCCTACGCATTTGCCCTTGTAACATGCATACTCCGGGGAACAATAATCACGATGAAGAAGTTCAAACCTGAAGAAGCCCTGAAACTGATCGAAACCGAGAAAGCGTCGACAAGCTTTATGGCACCAACGCTTGTCAAACGGATAATGAACGTCGAAGATAAAGACAAATACGATGTCAGCTCGATGAAGTCGATAATTATTGCAGCCGCCCCATGTCCGGCCTCACTTAAAAAGGAGGCTGCTGATTACTTTGGACCGGTGATATACGAGTTCTATGGCTCGTCAGATGCTGCTATTAACACAATTTTAAAACCTGATCACTACAAGAAGGATCCCTCTAAATTCGCAAGTGTGGGAAAAGTCGCTAAAGGAAATGATATGTTGATCCTCGATGAAAACGGGAATGAATGCCCGCCAGGTGTTCAAGGAGAGCTTTACGTGAGGAACGCATTGACACTTGGTCTTGAATATTATAAAGCCCCAGATAAGACACAGAAAGCCTTCCGTATAATTAACGGCGTTCCCTATTTCGATGAGGGTGAGATTATGCTTAAGGATGAGGAGGGATTCTTCTATGTTGCCGATAGGAAAAAGGACATGATAATAAGTGGTGGCGTTAACATATATCCTGCCGAGATCGAAGAGGTTCTTCACACACATCCAAAGATCATGGATGTTGCCGTTATCGGAGTTCCCGATGACGATTGGGGTGAGTCGGTAAAGGCAATTGTTGTTCTTAAGCCGGGTGAAAGTGCAACTGAGGAAGATATAATTAAATTCGGTAAGGAGAACCTTTCCGGTTACAAAAAGCCAAAATCGGTAGATTTCCTTGACGAATTGCCAAGACATCCTGATGGGAAGCTTATGAAAAGAGAACTTCGGAAAAAATATTGGGGTGACAAAAAACTGAGTGATTTTTGACTTAAGGATACAGCGATATCTCTAAGAGCGTGCAATATGAGCTTGGCGTTCTGAAGCTGTGGGTAACAGGGGTTCCGATTTCAGGTATGAAGACTATAGTGACCCGCGTTCTTGGATCAAGGACGAGTCCGGCGGCAGCTACGTCGATGTTAATCAGGGCCAGATCTCCTGAATTCATCATTGGATAGGTCGGACTGAATGAACCATCTTCATCTCTTAACTCTGTAACATTGAATGTGGTGGCGATTGTGGCACTTCTGTTATATCTAAAATCGACAGAACTTATACCATCTACGATGTTTATGTTAACCTGGATAAGGTCCGGGTCTCTTCCTCCTGCAGTGACGGTAACTCTTTATACTCAGGTCTTCAATGATCGCCGAAGATGAGCTTGAGCGGTGGCCACCAGTCTGTACCACTTTGATGTTCGTTGCAATCCCTTCTGTCGCTTCCTTACCAGTCTCGGTTGCCCTTTCCTGTAGAACACCAGATGTGGATATCAAGACCGCTGCAGCAACAGCAGACACAAGAACCATAGATATGAAGATGATGAGGGTACCTATACCCATCTGAGCTTTCTCACTTCCAGATAAAAAAATCTCCGATTGGCTTTCACTTGACCCCTTAATGATACGTACTTTATTTATACTACTTAAATTTTAGTGCAGAATCGGCTGTGGGACAAAAATAAAATCTACTTCACCCCCTCATTACCTTTGGTAATTACCACATAAACCCTCCTCCCAATATATTTTTTCGGAACATCTGCCTTGGCAGAAGTCCCAAACGGAG
>JAXHTJ010000080.1:0-10430 GCA_034190245.1 Halobacteriota archaeon
AGCTGGTTAATACTATTTCTGAAGAATTCGGCAGGTTAACAAACTCCATCTCTTATGCCAGGAGGTGGATTCATAAGTTCCTTGATGATTGGTGTATAAAATTATGCACTTAACTATAAATAAACCTTCACCCTTCACCCAACCAATCAACCTCCCTCTTCATAGGATGTCTTCGCCATTCCAGCGAGGATGTCACATTACTCAGGTATCTCTTGGCCGTTGATACGGCTTCACGTATTTCATCTTCCGTTGGCCTTCTCGAAAGACCGCCAACTGGGACATATCTTATAATCCTGTACCTGATGTCACAGATATTTGACAGAAACTCCGCTATCTTCTCTATCTCCTCTATATCGATTATATCAGGGATAAGTACGCTCACAACTTCGAGATCCATATCAGTCCCGCTAAGAAGTTCTATCGCCCTAAAAACATCCTGGTTTGAACTACCGGTGTACCATTCATGAAGATCGGAAGAGTATGCCTTAAGATCGATATGAACTTTAACTATCCCACTCTCTTCCAATGATCTGATAAAAAGATCATCCAGAAGATGACCATTTGTGGTAAGTATTGTCTTTGAATCGCACAATTTAGTAAATTCTAAAAGATCTTCTCTATAAAGCGTCGGCTCTCCACCGGCAAGCATGACTTCTTCAACATCGAGTTTTTCTATCCTTTTAGATAGCTCTTCCGGGGTTATCTCGGTGTATCTGCGGGACTTCTCAAGTGTGAAACATCCCTTGCATCTGAAGTTGCAACCATGGAACTGTACAGTGCATCTCTTCTCTGATAGGGCTATATAAGAGACTTTCATCCACGGTCTTAGTTGTTTGTTATTCGAGCGCCTCTTCGATCTTTTCCCAGATGACCTCTAAAGTCCTTGCAATATCATCCGCACATCTTTGAAAATCTTCTGTTTCCCCACCATAGGGATCTTCGACATCCAGATCGGCAGAATCTGCACCAAATGCAAACTCTTTCAAAGTGAATACCTTCCTCTTAGCCTCGGGGAAATCATCGATTATGGAATCTCTCACATACTCATCCGACGCAAAGATGAAATCGGCGCTATTCGTCATCCCTCCTGTGAACTGTTTTGCCCTATGAGAAGAGATGTCGATTCCGATCTTCTCCATTGCTCTAACTCCATAAGGGCTTGCCGGACCCGAACCAGCAGAGATTCCCGCAGATAAAGCGTTTATGTCACCTGCTTTCCCATGATCTAAGAGCATCTTCTTGAACAGCCCCTCTGCCATCGGGCTGCGGCATATGTTGCCATAACAGACGAAGAGAACTGTTTTTACCATCCTGTTTCAGATCAACTCCGCAATTATCTCTGCGATATCCCTCACCTGGATCTTCTCCTCGTAACCGGCCATCTTGACAGCATCTTCCATCGTCAGAAGACAGAACGGACAGGATACGGCTATTATGCTTGCACCCATCTCATCGGCATCCCTGGCACGGATCTCGGAGTTTCTTTCCCCTTCGCCTGTAGCCTCGACCCACATTCTACCGCCACCGCCTTCACAGCATAGGCTCCTCTCTTTCGATCTATCGAAATCGATGAATGTTGCACCCGGGATACTCTCGAGTATCTTCCTTGGCTCTTCGAAGACTTTGTTCTGCTTTCCGAGGAAGCAGGGATCCTGATATGTTATGGTCTGGTCAAGCTCTTTTGAGAACTCCAGTTTT
The DNA here is from genome assembly GCA_034190245.1 of Halobacteriota archaeon. Taxonomy (GTDB): domain Archaea; phylum Halobacteriota; class Syntropharchaeia; order DAOWMC01; family DAOWMC01; genus JAXHTJ01. The sequence continues at coordinate 1,699 of JAXHTJ010000080.1, forward strand.
CCACTGTCTATCAGATCCGCTACCAGTTGCGTGTAATGCTGAACTTCAAATGTAGCGCCTTCATATTCGTTCTTGAATGTGTTATAACAATGCGGAGATGTTGTGACCATCTTCTGGATGTTGAATTTCTCATAGACCTGTAGGTTGTCTTCGATCATCATCTCGAATAAACCTACCTCCCCCATCCTGCGCACCTCATTACCGCAGCAGCTCTCCTTGTTTCCGAGTGTCCCAAAGTCCACCCCGGCGGCATTGAATATCTTAACAAGGGAGTGAGCAACAGACTGTATTCTTGGATCATAGCAAGGTGTGCATCCGACGTAGTATATCAGTTCTGCCTCGTCCCCTTTTGAGATATTCTTTATATCCAGTCCTTCGGCCCACTCCGATCGTTTGCTCCTTGCACGTCCCCATGGGTTACCATCTTTGTATGTACTCTCAAGTGCCTCTTGAATGGTATTCGGGACATTTGCATCCTCGATCAGGAGTGTACGCATACCGATAATGACCTCCGAGGGCTCAATTCCCTTTGGACACCTTAATGTACAGGTAGAGCAGGTTGTACAGTCCCAGATATACTCAATATCCCCCAGAACTTCCTCATTTTCCGATAAAAGCCCTTTTCTGACTAGGCGTCTGCTATTAAGATCCGATTTTAAGGAGACAGGACAGCCTCCTGTACACTTTCCACACTGTATACACCCGAACAACTCATACTTATCAGCAAAAGCTACGTCCTCTATCTCCATATATTATCAACCCTATTTCAATTTACCAACTATCTGTCTACCAATCGTCATAAGCTCGATCTCTTTTGCACCCTCGTAGATCTCTACAACCTTGGCAGACCTGTAGAACCTCTCAATCGGGTACTCGTTTATGAAACCGTAGCCTCCATGCATCTGTAGGGCAGCGTCTGTTACCTGCACGCCAGTAAGCCCACCATAATACTTGGCCATGGATATCTGCTTTGGATCGATTATACCTTTGTCAACCATCCAGGCGGCTTTGTAAACAAGGGCCCTTGCTGCTTCAATCTGCGTCGCCATCTCGGCCAGCTTGAACTGTATGACCTGGTTTACAGCCAGGGGTTTACCGAACTGAACCCTGGTCTTTACATGCTCAAGTGCCTGCTCAAATGCTCCTTGGGCACAGCCGACACCCTCTGCTGCTACGTGTAATCTCGTTCTATCGAAGAAGTGCATCAGAAGCTTAAATGCCGTACCTTCATCCCCCAAACGGTTCTCCTGTGGCACACGAACGTCACTAAAAACAACCTCGGCAGTTGGGTTGGCGCGTATCCCCATCTTACCATGGATTGGTGTTGCCTCAAAACCGTCGCGATCGGTCTCTACAATGATGGCACTGTGCCTCTTTGTCCTATTCTGCTCATCGGGATTTGTCAGGCACAACGCAACCAGATAATTTGCCTGTGTTGCATTTGTGATAAACATCTTGTTACCGTTTATTATGTAATCATCACCATCCTTAACTGCAGTTGTAGCTATCGAAGCTACATCACTTCCCGCATCAGGTTCAGTTATTGCACCGCCCATGATCGCCTTTCCCTGGGGCAGTGGAGGCAGGTATTTTTTCTTCTGCTCCTCGGTACCACCGAGTATTATAAACTCAGATCCAAATGTTGTTGATATTAATGCCTGACCAACACCGGGGTCAACTCTCCAGAACTCTTCGGCAATCATCGCATGTTCGAAGAATCCAAGTCCTGCACCGCCGTACTCCTCCGGTATGAAGACACCGATCAAACCAAGCTCACAGGCCTTCTTCCATACACTCTTTGGAAACTCTTCATTAACATCACAATCTTGGGCAATGTCCGGAAATTCACCTTCGGCAAACTCACGAGCCGCGTCTTTAACCATCTTCTGTTCTTCAGTCAACTCAAAATCCATATTTATACCCGATTTTTTAATCTAATCTCCTATTTTAAAAGTTTTGTTATTTTGGCGTATTTCACAATGATTGACACCTCATGAGTAGACTCCATCTAATATACAAATGTACATAAAATGTTTATTTTTATCACTTTTGTATGAACTAATTTCCTGAAAAGGAAAACTTTAAAGGTATTTCAGAAATAACAACTATTAATCGCTTAAGGGCAATCTAAATGCCGATCGGAATTTAGTGATTGTATGTCGAAGATAATCGAGAGAAGAGAACTTAAAGAAGCTGATGACGAGGGGATACCGGTTATTTTGATTGATGTGCTGAGGGCAACAAGTACTATAGTGACCTGTCTTGCAGGAGGGGCAGAATTGGTTCACGTAGCGAGGGAGCCAAGCGATTGTAAGGGATTTGATGGGCTTACGATAGGCGAGGTTAAGGGAGTGAAGATAGACGGATTTGACTACGATAATTCCCCCAGCCATCTGGACAATGAGAATTTTGAGGGTAAGAAGCTCGCAATCTGCACTACAAATTTCTCAAAAGATTTCCAGGAGGTAAAGAATACAACAGTCTACGCTGGTTCGCTCTTAAACCTAAGTGCCACAAAAAGATTAGCTGAGAGACTGGATTGCTACATCTATCCATGTGATAGGTTGGGAAAACCGACTATTGAGGACCACCTAACCTCGCTATTTACGATTTCAGGATACTACCCAAATGGACGAATATTTGATCTCATATCCCAGGGTGAATCTTCAAGAAATCTCGAATCACTCGGGAAGATGGAAGAAGTCAAATTTTGCTGCCAATTGGACAGATTTGACTTTGTTCCAATGTATAAACCGGAAATGGGGGGATTTGTTAATGGGAATTTATAAAATGACAGTTAGGTTGTTGATGATAAAGAGGTGACCAAGATATGTCAAAAGAGAATGGTTTTAAGGAAAAGATAGAAAAATCGAAGGAAATTGTAGGAAAGGCTGTACAAGAGTATGGAAGAGTAGCTGTTGCATGTTCATTCGGTAAAGACAGCATGGCAGCGGTTCATCTTGCAAGAGAGGTCGATCCGGATATCCCCATATTCTCGATAATAACACCGTTTAAACCGGTAGAAACCCTTAAATACCTGGTAGAGATGGATAAACAGATGCGCCTGAATCCAATTGTATATCTCGTGGCTAATGAGGTACCTTCCATACTAAAAGAGAATGGAATAGACGTGAGATTGTTATCCCCAGAAAGGTTTGAAGAAGCCTGCTTGGAAGTTGAAGGAGCTTACGGTAAAAGGATCTACGAGGTGGACCCAGATAGATGCTGTGGTTTTTTAAAGGTGGAGCCTGCAAGAGAAGCAGTAAAGGATCTTGATGCCTGGGTCTGTGGCTTGCGAAACACCGAAGGCAGGACAAGAAAGGAATACAAGGAGGTGGAACATAGAGGCCTTGTGAAGGTAAATCCGATACTCACATGGACTGAAGAGGAGGTACTGGGCTATCTTGAGGATAATGATATAGATCTTCATCCCTGGTATGACAAAGTCTTTCCGGATGGCAGAAGAATCCGGTCTTTAGGCTGTGAACCGTGCACAGTACCCATATTTGACCACCAGGAGGAGAGGGATGGCAGGTGGCAGGGTACGAGTAAATGCGGTGGCGAATGCGGCATACACACTCAAACCTTGAAGTGAGAGATAAAACAAAAGTACTAAATATTCTCTTCACGAACTTTAACTTGGGTTGTGATTTAGTGGGCGGTGACCGAGAGATCAAAGAGAAGATGTTAAAAGAGCTCATGGAACGTAAGGAAAAAATCAGATCCATGGGTGGCGAAAAGGGATTGGAAAAGCAGCGAAAACTGGGAAAACTCAATGCGAGGGAGAGAATTGATGTACTTCTGGACGAGGGGAGCTTCGTCGAGATTGGGGGACTTATAAAACATCGTGGCACTGAACTTGGTATCGATAAGAGGGAGATTCCTGCAGGTGGCGTTGTAACTGGGTACGGAAAGATAGACGGAAGAAAGGTATATGTATTCTCACAGGATTTCACCAGTCTTGGTGGGTCGCTTGGAGAGATGCACGCAAGGAAGATCTGTGAGGTGCTTGACAGGGCGACAAAGCAGGGTTGTCCGGTAATAGGAATTAACGACTCTGGTGGAGCAAGGATACAGGAAGGTGTTGATGCCCTATCAGGATACGGTCAGATATTCTACCGGAATACGATAGCTTCAGGAGTTATTCCCCAGATTTGTGCGATACTTGGGCCATGTGCTGGTGGAGCGGTCTACTCTCCTGCATTGATGGATTTCATATTTATGGTTAAAAGTAACAGCTATGCATTTATAACCGGTCCCAGGGTGATTAAAGAGGTGATTGGAGAAGAAGTAAACGAGATAGAACTCGGAGGTGCAATCACCCATCAACAGAAATCCGGGGTGGCACACAGAGCCGAAGAGAACGAAGAAGAATGCCTGCGGAATATAAGGAGACTGCTGAGCTATCTGCCATCAAACAACTTGGACGATGCACCAAGGATCGATTATGGTGACGATCCGAACCGTGTAGATGAAGGTTTATTCGATGTTACTCCAGCAAATCCCAACAAACCGTATGATATGTATGAATTAATAGATAGGATCTTTGACAGGCAGGGTGAAGAGAATTATTTCGATATTGCACCACTCTTTGCCCCTAACATAATAACATGCTTTGCCAGATTGAATGGTGTTTCTGTTGGGATAATTGCAAATCAGCCGAAGTTTAAAGCCGGGTGTCTGGACATCGACGCCTGCGACAAAGCATCGAGGTTCATTCGATTCTGCGATGCATTCAGCATGCCGATCATAACGCTTGTAGATGTGCCCGGATACCTTCCCGGAACTGAGCAGGAGTGGGGGGGCATCATAAGACATGGGGCAAAGATGCTTTTTGCATATTCAGAGGCAACCGTTCCAAAGATCACACTTACGATTAGAAAGGCATATGGTGGCTCTTATCTCGCCATGTGCAGCAAGGACCTGGGGGCTGATACTGTGTTATGTTGGCCGAGCACAGAGCTTGCAGTAATGGGGCCAGAAGGGGCTGCACCGATCATATTCAGAAAGGATATTGAAGCGGCCGAAGATAAAGTAAAAATCAGACAAGAGAAGATACAGGAATATCGGGAGACCTTTGCAAATCCATACAAAGCCGCCGAGCACCTCCATATCGATGATGTGATCGATCCTGCAGAGACTCGTCCGAGACTGATTGAGGCATTGGAAGCTGCAATGACAAAACGGGAGCAGAGGCCAAAGCGAAAGCATGGGATTATTCCGACGTGATAGCCATGTCAACGAATATTAGCAAGAAAGAGGCGGCGCTGATATTTGCAGGAATAGCAGCGTACATAGCAAGGCCCGCTTTAGAAGGAGGATTGGAAGAAAGGACGGAATCTTTATTACCGGCCAGTTCGGCCTGGGTTCTTTTTGGAAGGAAAGATTTGATGGGATAATGGAATAAGTTAAGGATATGATTTTAAGGAGGTAGAATGGTACAGATACATGAGACGATCTTTAGGGATGCGCACCAATCGAAGCTTGCCACGAGGATGAGAACTGAGGATATGCTACCGATCGCTGATAAGATAGATCAGGTAGGTTACTTCTCCTTTGAGACGTGGGGTGGAGCGACTTTCGATTCGACGATGAGATTTCTGGCGGAGGATCCATGGGAGCGGATCAAGACACTTAAAGAGCATCTGCCAAACACGCCAATGCAGATGCTTGAGAGGGCTATGAACATTGTGGCCTACAGAAACTTTCCTGACGACATCGTCGAGAAATTCATCGAGTTTGCTCACAGAAATGGAGTCGATTACTTCCGTATATTCGATGCTCTGAATGACTTAAGAAACATGAGCACACCCATAGATACCGCTAAAAAGGTGGGGGCGCATGTGCAGGGTACAGTATGCTATGCTGTGACCCCTGTCCATACCGTGGAATATTATGTGAATAAATTCAAAGAATTGGAGAAGATGGGGTGTGATTCTCTTTGCCTGAAAGATATGTCTGGTATTGTCTCTCCAAAGAGAGTTTATACCATTGTGCATACATGTAAAGAGGAAGGTATAAAGATCCCAATCGACCTACACTGTCACTCAACGAGTGGGATGGCCCCGCTCTCTTATTTGAGCGCCTGTGAGGCAGGTGTGGACGTAATAGATTGTGCATTATCACCCATATCAGGAGGTACAGGTCAACCCCCAACTGAATCGATAGTTTCCGCTCTTCAGGATACGCCTTACGACACGGGGTACGATCTGGAGCTACTTATGGAGTGCAGGGAATTCTTCCTGAAAGTCTGGGATAAGTACAAGCACCTGCACAGGCAGAAGGCAATGATGGTCGATCCGTCTGTAACCATTCATCAGATACCTGGAGGAATGCTCTCCAATCTGGTCATTCAGCTTGAGGAGTTTGGTGCGGCTGATAAGTACTACGATGTGCTTGAAGAGGTTCATAATGTTCAGAGAGACTTTGGGTGGCCAACTCTTGTAACTCCGACGTCGCAGATAGTGGGTGTACAATCGGTTATGAACGTCGTCTTTGGAAGGTATAAACGCATACCAGAGGAGTCTAAAAATTATATTAGAGGTATGTATGGCAGGGCGCCAGGGGAGATATCCAAGGAGATATACAAGACAATCCTGGGAAAGGACTGGAAGGATGAAGTTATCGATTGTAGACCAGCAGATCTATTGGAGCCGGAGTACAAAAAGTGCAGAGATGAGCTGGAGGAACTCGGCCTTCTGACAAAAGAGGAGGATGTCATATCCTATGCCATATATCCGGAACAGGCGAAGAAACTGTTGAGTGGAGAGGCAAAACCAGAGTTTACGTCGGAGGATCTTCCACTTGAAACAACTATCACAGGAAGAAGATTCAAAGTGAAGCTCGATGATGGGGAATATGAAGTTGGTGTAAGGAAAGTTTGAGCATGAGGAAGTTCAAGGTATTTCTGGATGGGGAAGAACACGAGGTTGAGGTAGAGGATACCGAAACAGAATCAGTTGATCTCGGATTTGCCGAGATCAGAAGTGATATCAAGGTGAAAGTGTCTGGTGAAGAATTCAAAATCGCCCTCGATGAAATTGGGTCAAAATCGCCCAGATCAAAGGCTGCTGTAAGAGATATTTCTGTTCAGGGGGCAAAAATAGAGGTCTCCAAAGAGAAAACATCCGGAGCAGCCGCTCAAAAGGTGGAGGGGAATGCGATATCTTCTCCCATGCAGGGAACAGTACTTAAAATACTGGTACAGGTTGGCGATGAGATAAAGAAAGGAGATATTGTGGCTGTGGTGGAGGCCATGAAGATGGAGAACGAGATTGAGAGTGATGTCTCTGGAACAGTTAAAGGAGTAAGCGTCTCGGAAGGTGATAAAGTCGCTACCGGGGATGCCATCATCATTGTGGGTTAAGGAGTTAAGGAGGTTTTATTATGAAAAAATTGGGTCACACATTTTTTTGTAGAAATTGCAAGAAGCTCGTGGATGTCTGCGAATGCTATCGTGAGGAGAAGGTTTTTCCGGATCTGCGTCCTGAATTTGATGTGATTACATGGTGCTGCTCTCTTTGCAACGAACCGATAATTGAGGTCTCGGAGTTACAACCTTAAGTACGGTTTCTATCAAAAAGAGTATAATTTTATTCATCTAATGATGAATTTGGGGTGAAGTGGCGAATTGTTGCAATCAGTGATTAAGATTAATGAATCAAAAGCACCTGAACCAGTTTAATCACTTGCTCTGTGTCTCCAAAAACTCAACGCCTTTGATATCCACCCCGTTTTCCCATAATATCTTCTTTACCGAATCAAACTCCTCAAGTACATGTTTTTTCATTGATTCTATCACGTCCTTATCTGGTTCTTTTTCTTTAAAGAGGAGTTCGATATATATCATCTGATCTTTATGATTTACCGAGACATTCTTGACACTTCCATGCTTTATATATTCCTCCACATCCTTCTCAGAAAGTTCTGCACCCTGTGTAATAAACTCTGGTGGAATTCTTCTGTGTTCAAGATCAAGGCCATCAGCAAGCCTTATCAGTGTTGCCAAAAATCTTAAGCGAACCTCACATTTTTCGCCATCTATTATACATCCGGCAGATTCATCAACCTTGTTAATATCTTCTTTACTGCTGTGAGCTTTACAAACCGAGCCAAGATGCTCACTCTCGGTCTCTCCGATCAGCCCCATCTCCCTCCAGTTGGCTTTGATGTACTCATATGACCTTACATGATGTCTCTTTCTTGCCAAAACAACAACATCTTTACTTGCGTAATCTTCGTATACACCATTTATCTTTTGAGGAAGCATGCCAAGATCATGGGCGTAGGCGGCAGTAAAAAGTAAGTAATACTCGTAGTCGTTTTTCATCCTGGTTTCAGATAGAATTTCTTTCAATCTTTTTAATATTATCTGGCTGTGATACGAAGCGTGATTGGTGAAGAATTTGAAGTAATGGTCATCTGTTGCATAAGAAGCATCAAGTAGTCTCATGCAGTATTCTCTTAATTCTTCTGCTGATCTTTTGAGGTTTTTATTTTGGATCTTTTCAAGTATTTCTTTTGCTTGGGAGTTCAGTTCTTCCTTTTCTTCTTTTCCTATAATCTGTTTTGTATTGACATCTTCACTATCTTCGACCTTTAAATTTTGATTACCTTCGCAGATTAAGTTTTTTTGAATGCTTTTAACTCGTTTACTCCCTTTTACCCCAATATTTTGCTCAGCCATTCTCTTTCACCATCCTTTATAAGCCTCTACTTCAACAACCCCCTTT
>JAXHTJ010000081.1:0-10395 GCA_034190245.1 Halobacteriota archaeon
GCTTGAGGAACTGAAGTATCATTACATCGTAGCCAGAAAGATGGGCACAAAAGAAGGCAGATGATGATAAGGCATTCAGGGATACAATGATAAAAAGATCCACGCAAGAGCTTGAGAAGGTGAAAGAGGGGTGTGGTAAGAGAAACCTCAAGACAAAAGAGCAGGTCTATCATGCAGCTTACAAGGTCATTGAGAAGCATTGCACAAAAAGATTCATCGAGATAGAGATCAATAAGCGTGTGGAATTCAGCCTGAGAGATGGACAAGGAGATGATAGTCAGAACCACACAATTCACAGACCAGCAGAAGGAGATTATATCAATAATCGGTGTTGCTCCGGTTGGGGTTTAAAGATCAAATAAAAACTTAAGGATGAAACTCCTTCACCTTCACAACCCTTGAATGAGTATGAAACCGCGGGAACAGCTCATTATTTTTATATTCAGAATATCTCTCTCTTACAACTTTTCTTATCTCGTATTCATACTCTGGCCCATCTATCAATCTTCCCTCTAGCTCCTCAACCTCAAAGTACCTGTTCACGAGCAGATCGAGTGTTCTTCTGCCAAAACCGGCAAGGGGTTGGATATACTGAACACCAAACCGATCTTCAAGACTCCTGATTTCACCACGGGTCAGGACTGGTGTTTTATCATCACGCCTGCATCCGTCCGCAATCATCTCCGAATCGGGTAATTCAGCCACACCCTTTAGAGCACTTTTGTGAATCTGGGTAATACCTCCCCTCGCATGGCCGTCGCTTATCATCTGCTCCACAGCATCTTCGATGATTGTCCTATCGAGATTTAAAACCTTGAAGGGAAATCCGATCAGCTCTGCGACTCCTTCTGCAATCTCCCAATTTTTAAGTATGCCAAAAGTACATGATACAAGCTCCACCTCAAAGAAATTAGCAAGCATAAGAGCCGCAAGAGAACTATCCCTCCCACCGCTGAACAATACTCTTACTCTCATTACCCGGTCTTAGATCCTTCGGATTTTTATATCCCTCTTCTTCGGTGTCAGCTGTGCAAGTATCGATTTAAGCTGTTCGTCAGTTACGGCGGATTTTAACCGCCCGGTCTGTGCCAAGGCTATCAATTGAGCCTCTACCTGCTCCACAAACTCGGGCCTTGCCATACGTAAGCTGTTCATCCTTTCTCTGGCTTCCGGTGTAAGTATCTGTCTCATTATTGCTTGTTTCTGGGCTTCGAGCTCTCTTTTAGCTTCTTCCTCCTTAGCACCTTGTGCCTGTGCTTGCACCATCTGTTCCATTCTTTTTCGTCTAAGTTCCTCGAGTTCATCTTCAGCCATGTAGTCACCCCATTTATCTCGCTTTATAATATCTTTTTCTATTGAGATAATGCTACAACTAAATGAGTATTTAAGGTATAAAAATATTACATTAGATCGTGCTCCGTAAAATATTTGTCCTCGACATACTCGATGGAGATGTTGTGCATGCCGTTAGAGGGGAGCGGGAGAATTACGGGCCAATTCATCTGTTCAGCGAGATTGTGGATTCTTCTGAGCCTATGGCAGTAGTTAGAATGGTAAAGCCAAGAGAGGTCTATATAGCAGATCTGAACCGCTTGAAAGGAACCGGGGACAATAGAGAGATAATCAGAGAGATATCAAACTTTTGTAGTACCATGCTTGACTGGGGTGTTAAGGATATAGACGACCTCAGAGACGCCACCACAATCTCTGGTAACATTCTCCTTGGAACCGAGACGGCTTCACTTCATCTCATCGAAAAGGCGGCCGAATTTGGGATAAGTGTCAGCATTGATATCAAGGATGGTATGGTCCTTTCACGTGATAAGGAGTTGAGATTATCTCCGCTTGATCTCATAGAGAAACTGAATGAGCATGATCTGCGTGATTTGATAGTTCTCAATATGAATGCCATTGGAACGAAATCGGGTATTGATCGAAAATTTCTTGAAAAAATCTTGGAGATTTCAGAGCATAATGTTGTATTGGGTGGAGGAATTAAAGAGGAAAATGACCTCCTAATGCTCGAGAAGATTGGACTTCATGGGGCTCTTTTTGCAACAGCGGTTCACGATGGGTCCATCCCCCTTGAGATCTTAAAATGATTTTTGCAAAAATATATATTTAATAGTGCGGATAGATTGAAAGGGTTAAAGGAGGTAAACATGTCCAAAAAAATAATCGCACTTGGTGGTGATGGTATCGGTCCTGAAGTCATCGATGCAACGGTATGGCTTCTGGAGCAGATGAATATATCTGGCTTAGAGATAACTAAAGGGCTCATTGGAGAGGAAGCAATCAAAGAGTACAACTCAGCTTTTCCAAAAGAGACGAGGGAGATGATAGACAGCAGTGACGCCATCCTCTTTGGAGCCGTTGAAGAGAAATCGACACTCGTGCTCGCTTATCTGAGGTGGGGACTGGACAACTTCGCAAATGTGAGACCTGTTAAGTATTATGACGGGACTCCTAGTCCTCTTAAAGATCCTGAAGGGATTGACTTTGTATTTATAAGAGAGAATCTCGAGGGGATGTATGCATGCGTTGGAAGAGAGGGTAAAATTGAAAAGCTTGCCAAAAAAGGGTTGATGAGAAAGGACGATCTTGAAAGATACGGGGATAAAGCCTTTTATGGGACGAGGATAATATCCAGGCGTGAATCTGAAAGGGTCGGTAGATTCGCCTGTGAACTCGCAATGAAGCGAAAGAGCAGAGGAAGTCCGGGGAAATTGACGATTGTTCACAAGTCAAACGTTATGAGGATGCAAGACGGACTCTTCAAGGATACTATCTACAAGGTAGCCGAGGAGGAGTTTTCGGAACTTGAAGTTGATGACTATTATGTGGATGACATGGCAAGAAGGATACTCAGATATCCAACCGATTTCGATGTGGTCGTAATACCGAATATGATGGGTGATATCCTCTCAGATATGGCAGCAGAGCTTGTAGGTGGGCTTGGCATGGCAGCATCTGGTCTATTTGGGCCAAATATACCCTACTTTGAGCCGATTCATGGTTCCGCACCAAAATACGCAGGTTTGGGAGTAGCAAACCCTGTTGCAACCATCCTATCATCAGTGATGATGCTGGACTACCTCGGATTTGAAGCGGAAGCAAAGAAACTTGAAGATGGAGTGGCTGCTTTGGTTTCTGAGGCAAAAGATGTAGAAAAGAATTATGCCTCACTTCCAAGGGATCTTGTTCCTGATTCTTACAGGGAGCAAAAGAAATTTGCCGGGACAATGCAGGTAGCAGAGGAGATATTTAAACGAATGTAGGGAAGAGGTGATGAAGATGAGTATGACAATAGCAGAAAAGATATTGGCAAGAGCATCAGGAAGAGAAGAAGTAACCCCGGGGGAGTTTGTCACTGCAAAGATCGATCTTGCCATGACTCATATTGCCACCGCCGCGGTTGCAGCACAGTTCATGGGCATTCCAAAACAATTTAAGAAGGTGTGGGATCCTGAAAAGATAGTAATTCTGGAGGATCATTATGTTCCTGCACCAAATGTGCAGTGGGCAACCGTTCATACGATGATAAGAAAATTTGTAAAGGATTATGGAATAAAAAATTTTTACGATGTCAAGGCAGGAATATGTCACCAGGTTTTACCTGAGAAGGGGCATGTTAGACCCGGTATGCTGGTCGTTGGAACAGATTCTCATACATCAACTTATGGAGCCTTCAACGCGGCAAGCTGTGGGATAGGAAATACAGATATGACTGTCGTATTTGTAAAGGGTGAGCTGTGGTTCCAGGTGCCGGAAAGTATTAGGTTCAATATAGAAGGTAAGCTGGAAGACCGATTGATGTCAAAGGACATACTTTTGTACATTGCCGGAAAGTACGGAGCGGATGTAGCCACATATAAAGCCATAGAATATACGGGAGGGGTGATGGATGATATGAGCATTGCCTCGCGTATGACGATGAGCAACATGGGGCTTGAAATTGGAGGTAAATTCGCTTTTGGACCACCCGATAACAAGATCAAAGACTTCTTGAAAGACAGAACTAGTGAACCACTTAACCTTGTTCTGCCCGATGAAGATGCAAAGTATGAGACGATTTATGATATTGATGTTACGGGTATGGAACCTCAAGTTGCCTGTCCACATACGGTTGATAATGTAAAACCGATATCTGAGGTCGAAGGAACAAAAGTCGACCAGGCCTTTGTAGGAAGTTGCACAAATGGAAGGCTTGAAGATCTGAGGATAGCAGCCGAAATTCTTGACGGAAAGAAGATTCACAAAGACTGCAGAATGATCGTTATACCTGCATCATGGGAGGTCTACAAGGATGCCATGAGAGAAGGGATACTGGAGAAGCTGATCGACGCAGAGGCAATGATATGTAACTGTTCCTGCGGCCCATGCTTTGGTGCGCATATGGGTCTTTTGGCACCTAAAGAAAACTGTATCTCTGCATCCAACAGAAACTTCAGGGGAAGGATGGGATCGGATAACTCTGGAATATATCTTGCATCACCAGCAACAGTTGCTGCATCTGCGCTTAATGGTGAAATTACAGATCCAAGGAAGGTGTAAATTATGAAGATAAGTGGTAGAGTCTGGGTTTTCCCGGATAATGTAGATACAGACGCAATAACACCTGCAAAATACTTTGACACTCCGGGCGAGCTGCGCAATCATATACTTGAGACCTTTGATAAGAGCTTTCCAAAGGAAGTTCAACCGGGTGATGTGATCGTTGCAGGAAAGAACTTTGGCTGCGGATCAAGCAGGGAAACCGCACCGGATGTTTTTCCACCGCTAAAAGTTGGCGTAATAGTCGCAGAGTCATTTGGTCGTATCTTTTACAGAAACTCGATTGCGATCGGTCTTCCGATATTGGAGTGCCCGGATGTTGGCAAGGCCTTTGAGAAGTGGCAGGAGATGGAAGTTGACCTTGAAGAGGCAACAGTAAAGAACCTGACAACAGGTAAAACGCTTCAAGGGAAAAAATTACCTCCAATGCTTCTTGATATTATAAAAGAGGGTGGGCAGCTCAAACGACTGAAAAAGGAATTTAAGGCGGCGGCTAAGAAGAAGTAAGAATTGGGGGCAGCAGCTGGATAAATTGGCCTCAACACAAGCATCATAATACATTAAAGCCACCCATTCCTCCTGAAATAAAGGAGCATTAAAACCGCAACAATTGCCATAACAGTTCAGAACATAAAATAACCTGATCTGTATTCAAGCTCAGGCATATACTCAAAGTTCATTCCGTAAATACCCGCGATGAAGGTGAGAGGGATGAATATCGTGCCAATGACCGTCACAGAACCTTCATAACCTCGTTCATCCTGGTGCTGACAACCGAGAGGTATGTATCAAGCATCTCGGATATTATATCCCCGAACGTCTTAATTGTGTCAATCACCTGTATTGTGTGATCATAAACATCTTTCAGATATATACCTGTGGACTCGTGGATGAGGTCCGATTCTCCTCTTTCAAGTCCACTTATAACCCCCTTTATGGCCAGACGGATTTTCTCAGAAACACCATCTCTCTTCTCAGTCGATGGATCTCCTGTAAAGTCTCAGGAGCAGGGTCTGTTACAAGTTCTTCTTCAAGAGATTCTATCTCTTCCCGATCTTCTCAAGTATTTTTAAATAGTTGTCTATAATTGCATCCGTTAGAGCGTACGCAAGATAATCAACCTTCATCTTTCTGATACGGCCTTTGCTACTTCTTATCCTCTCCCCTATATGAACAAGAGTTCCTGGTGGAAGACCTATCTTATTTGATCTCTTTGCCATCTTTGGCACTTCCTTAAACTCTTCCAAACGCTTTTAAACCTTCTCTGAAGCGAGAGGCCCTAAAACATCACCTCATCAACCTATGTAATGTCTGGTCTTTTCATCAACTTCTTTATCCTTCTTTCGCCTCTCTTTCTCCTTCATCAGGTTGTTTATACTACTGAGAATGGACTGTATCTCCTTTGATATCCCCGAATCGAAAGACGGTAGGATGCTTGAGATGTCTCCGGAGGTGATTATACCCACAAGCTCATCGCCATCAATGACCGGCAAGCGTCTTATAACATTCTTGGTCATCGTTTCAACAGCCTCTTTTATGCTAATTTTTGGATCAACAGTGATGACGGGTGAGGACATAAGTTCTTTAACTTTCATTTCACCGGGTGATCTCTCTTCAGCTACAACTTCAGATATTATATCTCTCTCAGTTAAAATACCCAACAAATCTCCGTCTTTTTGTACAATTATGTATCCTATCATTTCATCGCTCATAATTCTGGCAGCTTCCGATATCTTCGCCTCAGGGCCGATCGTGAATACCTCTTTTTTCATTATTTCTTCTACGATCATGATTGATCCTACTTTCAACTTCACTTGTTATATAATTAACGTTAATATCTGGATCTCAGGCTCTTTTCTAGCTCAATTTGTTCGCAGGTTCTTCATAATTGCCCTGATTGACTATGAACTCATATCAAAACATTTACATAAATGAGTTCATTATAAAAAAATGAATACGACCACTAAAATAAAATATTAATCATTAGAATTAAGAAGATTTATATACCATGTATTTTATGTTTTGCTTCAAAAAAGATCGTGTATCCCGAATAGAGCTATGTGGCTAATTTTTAATAAATTTATGGAATGGGTAAGGGTGAATTGAGTATACATGGTACAGGATATTGGTAAGGCAGGAGGGTTTTGATATGCCCGAGAGTAAAAGTTTGATGGAGAAAATTTGGTGGGTGATACCGCCTATTCTTGCTAATTTGTTTGTAGCTTTAATAATAACAGTTTTGGAAATTAATGAAAGGATTAAACATAATTACACCGTCTCTATCAGTTCATTTCCTGGTATTTATGTGAGAGAACTTTTAAGTCCTTTTTTGTATACTCTTTTTAGCTTTCCTGAGGGGTTAATCATTGTATCAACAATGATTGTGTTTATCGGTTTAGGGTATTATTTGAGTAGAAAGAGATCTATAACCGTACGCATAGTCGTTACGACAGTAATGGGAATTGTAAGGTTCTGGATGGGGCTTAGGGTTTTGATGTGGTTATCAGCTCTAATTTACGGGGGTTTTACTTAAAAATAAACGAGCGAGAAGTATGACAACAAAAAAGAAAATCATATATATCGATCCATTTCAAGATCACAGTACCCTTCTTTTGTGGTTTTAAGGATGGTGTGAGGTATTACCCTTACAACACCATCTATTGCCCTTATTTTGTCCAGTAGATCTGATGCATCCTCACCTGTTCTACATCTCGCATAAATTGAGAAATCATAGTCCCCAACTATATTGCAGACCATGAAAATAGATTCTATATCTTTTAGCTTTATTCCAACTTCAGCCTGGTCAGCTTTCGGATCTGTCTGAATAGCGATACATAATGAATTCTTGTATCCGATCTTCTCCCAGTCGACGACTGCTGTGAATCCGAGTATCACCGAGTCTTCGACCATCTTCTTAACCCTTGAGCTTACGGTCGTTGTGCTGACGCCGAGCTTACCTGCTATCTCTCTAAAGGATTGTCTCGAGTCTTTGAGCAGAAGATCAAGTATCTTAAGATCCAGCTCTTTTAGATCGCTATTATCGCTCTTTATAGCCTCCATATCACCTCAGAATACTCAGAATGACGCAGTTACCTCATATTCGTCAACGATTTTTGAGACACTAGCTCTTGGAATAATTGAGATGTTCTCTATCATATTAGAAGTTGCGATTCCCCTGACCTCAAGATCCTCACTTATAGAGTACACCGTGCACTCCATCTCTAAAAGATCTTCAATAGCCTCAGCATTTGATGGCATCCCGATCGTGTCCGATCTTTGTGAAGATATCACATTGAAGACACCGTCTTCGAGAAGTAGGACGTCCGATCTTTCGACCAGCCCACCTGCTATCTGGGAGAGGGCAAGCCGAAGTCCTGCAAATGCTTCTTCTGTGCCGTATGGCGGTTTTGTCACAATTGTAAGTATTGAATTTGCCACGTCATCATCTCCCAAGTGTTATCACGCGATCGCTCTCTCCGACGAAATTAACAAAATCATTTGTCAGGCTACCGATCTTTCCGCCTTCAATCTCTTCACCGCGAGTTATACCCCTTGCTGTGCAGCAGGTCTCGCAGACCGCAATCTCAACACCTTCTCTTGCCAGTTCCTCCATCTCTTTTCCGGTGTTTGGAAAACGTTTCGGTTCTTGACCCTTCTTTATGGCAGTGACGCCTTCACCATAACAGAATATCCGGACACTATAACCCTTGGACCTTGCGGCACGTGCGAGTTTTGTTGCGACAACCGAGTCCATATTCATCATCGTGCCAGATTTTAGTATTATTGTGAGTGTCTTTGGCATCCATTCACCCCTTAAAGTGTTATCACCCTGTCATACTCTTCCATAATTATCTCGACAATCTTTTCATAATCCACTACTTTCACACCACTCACAGGTTCATCAAAACCTCGAGCAATCAGGTCATCACTTGCTGCAAATATCTCGGCTTTGCATTCTTGAAGACGTTCTTGCTTATCACTCATTACAGCCCAATAGACTCCGTCTTCGAGTAGTATAACCGAAATTTTAGCGCCTCCTGCAAGGGTCTTAATGAGGGCGGTTGGATCGCCCTCGGACGGATATTTCAATATCACAAACGCAATTGATCTCATCTTTTTTCATCCGATAAATAGCTGCACATCGGAATCAGCAGCTATATCAAGGAATTTTGCAGCACCGACGATTTCTGCTCCATCGACAAGATCCTCTTTCTTGAAACCCATAACATTCATTGTTGTGCTGCAGGCATAGAGGTGAACTCCAAGCTTCTTTGCCGTCTCTATCTGCTCCTTCAGGCTTTCAACGCCAGCTCTCTTCATCCTTCTCTTAATCACACCTGTAAAGAGCCTGAACATCCCACCCATCTTTGGATTTGCTCCTTTCTTCAATATCGAAAGCCCAAAGAATGTGAAGAATATATGCACCTCCATCCCCATAGAAGCCGCCGTAACACCCATGATAAATGGCATCATCGCCTTATCAAAAGTCCCTTCAGCAACTACCATCGATACCCTTTTGACTTCATTCATTTTACCACCTATTCCTTCTTTTTTATGTAAAATTTCATATTTTCTTCATCTTCTTCCATCCCCAGATACTCGTTTCCGGTCCTGTTGCACCATGCAGGTACATCCTCTTTTGCCCCAGCGTCATCGACAATCAGCTCAAGTACATCCCCAACGTTAAGCTCCTTGGTCTTCTTTGCAAGCTTCACTATCGGCATGGGACAGGAAAGCCCTGATGCATCAAGTGTTGCATTTGATTCCACATTTTCACTTCCTATTTTTTAGTAATTTGTCCATTATTTATATTAACAAATGGACATTTATTCAATTATATTATATAATATGGATGTTTGTATATATAAATCTTTTGGATATGGATAATAGTGTAATTACTCAGTCTGTTTAATGAACAAATTTAAATACACCTTTTCATTAAATACCTGAACAGGGAAGTAGAAATGAATAATGAAGACCTTGCAAAAAGAAAAGAGGAGTGGATAAAAAAGATCAAGAAGGAAGGGAAACTGAAGAATCCTACTGAGGATCACAAGCTTGGACTCAAGGCCCTGCAGCACAAAACAAGAAGGGACATTCTGGATTTCATCGGTTATGATGTAAAAAAGGAAGATGAGATAAGAAAGGAGTTCGAGCTGGACGATCTACAGCTAAAGATCCATCTTCCCATGCTTGAACAGGCTCTTTTTGTTGAGAAAGAGGGCGACTTCTATAGATTAACTCCAAGGGGCCTCTCCTATATGGAGAATGTGGAGTGGAGATAGCAGATTATGCTGTAAAAACGTAGAAAATTATATGCAAAGTTCCGACCATTCAATTATGATATCTATCATTTATAAGAGATAAGAGCATGTAAGAATGAAGAGGCCACTGAACATGGCCCTAATTAGTAAAATGGAAGTTTCACTGGTTTGCCCCAGTAGGGTAGCGGATATCCTTTGGGCCTGCGGAGCCTAAGACCCGGGTTCGAGTCCCGGCTGGGGCAAAAATTAACGAAGAGGAATTTAACTTCCAGAAAGAGGAGATGTCAGTATCTCATGATCATGATGTGTCTATGTGAGGGTAAAATTGTTATTAACATTTGAGTCACATGCACTGGATTTAGGTTCGATTGCGTTGATAACACTTCTACTTATTGCAGGTGTCTCGGCCGCGATAATTGCCGTAATACTAATTTTCTCTACTTGCTAACTTTTTAGCCCACCTCCCCCATTAAACTCCCTCAACCATAATATTTTTCAACCTCCGGTCCAAGCAGGGAAAGTATCTTCAACAAAACATCCTTCATATTCGCCACTTCACAATTAACCTTGTTTCCGA
>JAXHTJ010000082.1:0-10312 GCA_034190245.1 Halobacteriota archaeon
TTGATAGATTCATATTCCAGATGAGATGGATCATATTTAAAGATGGCTGATAACTGTCCAGATGAGCGATAGCTATCATTAAATCCTGATTTTAAGCACGTCAGTGCCTTAATTTTAATAGACATGGTCACTGAACTTGTAGAGAGAATTGACATTTCCACATTCACATCACGCCACTAATTTATAATGTTTAGTCTACTTGCCGAGGTACTGACAGAAAAGAAAAGGTTAATTCTTTCGGTTTTTATACCTTGAATGGGAAGAATGTCTATTCTTCAAAAGATAGCAAGGAAGCTTGTTATCGTGCTCGTTTTTCTGCCCCCATATTCTCCTGAGCTTAAGTCCCATCGAGTTTATCCGGAAAAGCATCAAGCGGGAGATCTCGTCAATGTTTTTGATCCGTAAAAAGGAGGTTAAGCATGTTGTTGAAGTGTTATTCCATAAACTCACTTCTTCTTTAAGTTTTGCTAAGAGGTGGATTGAGAAGTTCTTGATGCCTATGTAGGTTGCGTTAGAATGATGGGAAGTTATATCTGTCGGGGGCTATATTTTCCAGATTACCAAACCACTTATCCCAACCACATTATTTTCATATATCTGCGAGCCAGCAAACAAATTCATTAGATTCGATTGATTGGGTCAGGTAAAGCCTGATTTTGTCCTTTAATATCACCGTTTCATCATCTTCAGGATGCTAAAAAATGAATTTTAAAACTCTACCCTTTGGTCAACAATAATATCAATATCATTAAGACCAGCCCTTCTGTATTGAATCTTCTCCTTGTCAATCTTCAATTAAATGTCCTCCAAATTTTAGGATGTGCCGCTTTTTACTTTCGAGACGAGAACAAGCCCTTCTTTCAGGGGCATTTTGTCCCCCTTCTCATTGTTTAAGATATTTGTCTTATTTGCCTTCTCCCCTCATTTTGATATAACTTGCTCCTTTAATGGGCCCCTCTACCTATAGACCATGCTTCCAATTCCCTTGTTTGTGAAGAGCTCCAGTAGGGTAGAATGCTTCAAAGTGCCGTTGATTATGTGAGCATTTTCAACGCCAGATTCCACTGCGTTAACACAGGCCTCCATCTTTGGGATCATGCCACCTTTTATTGTGCCGCCCTTCATCAGTTCATCCACCTCATCGATTTTGATCTTTGATATCAAAGTGTCAGGATCAGATGGATCCTTCAGCACCCCTAAAACATCTGTAAGCATGATCAGTTTCTTGGCTTTCAAGGCAGCTGCAATATCACCGGCCACAATGTCTGCATTAACATTCAGGCTATTCCCCATGTCATCGACAGCAATTGGAGAGACCACCGGGATATAGCCATTCTCACATACCAACCACAATATCTCCGGATTTATACTCTCGACCTCCCCGACCCATCCAAGGTCCACATCCTGTTCCTCTCCCTTAACGAGGACCCTCTGGGGGTCTTTCTTCTTTGCCATGATAAGCTGTCCATCCTTCCCTGAGAGTCCTACCCCTTTACCGCCATGTTTGCCTATCATGGAAACGAGTCGATGATTGACATTTCCAACAAGAACCATCTGGGCTATCTCAAGCGTCTCATCGTCTGTTACGCGAAGTCCGGAAACAAACTCTGGTTTCTTGCCAAACAACTCCATCTTATGAGTAATCTCTGAGCCACCGCCGTGAATTAATATGGGAAAAGCTCCGACATATCGCAGTAATACGGCATCTTGGATGATCCCATCCATGGTCTTAAGATCGATCAATGCCTTCCCACCCACCTTAATAACCAGGATAGAATCATGAAACTCACGAATATAAGGAAGTGCCTCGATCAGTACATTCTCTCTTGTAAGTTCCATGCAATCAACTCTATTACTCATTCAACAAATAATAATCTTTCTTACAGTAGCTAATCAGCGTAAATAAAGATTTTATGATCATATAATTCAATTTTATGAGCATAAAATATATATAGCTTGCTCGAAAAAGGGTGTATATATGCAGACTTTAGTTAAGAGAAATGACAAAGTTATTGAAGAACTCCTTGCTGTTGATGCGATGATCGATCAGATAAAAGGAAGATGGTATTCTCTTGACGATGGGGGGAAGAAGGTTTATGAAGACCTTGAAAAGAGGAAGTTGAAGCTCTTACAGAAGCTGGCAATATCCTCCTAGATCAGCTCTTTTTATATGCTCCAGTAACCTGGAGAAGCTCGAATTCGATCTCGTTTGGGATCTCAACGCTGAATACATAAACAGAATAATTCGATTTTCTTGCCGCCGCTATTGCTTCTTTCAATTCGGTACCAAATTCTTCATCTTTTGTAGTAATGACACACAAGGAAAGATTTCCGTCTGTCTTTAGAATGAAGTCAAAGTGGCTTTTAAACATTTTTAAAAATTTTACAAGCCCTTCAAGTTCATCCCATCTCTCACACATATGAATTCGCTTGTTTGCTGAATTGGCAACATACCAGTCCCGACTCATATATGGGTATCTATTGTACTGTTCTTCTAAATCCTCCAGGGTACTATAGATCTTTTCGGCATCTCTCAAATTTGTAAAATCCCATCCCTGATTGAAAAAATATCGGGTTGCAACTATTTCGCCGATAGCATCGAGCTCTTCACGCTCCAGTTTCATGGTAGTAAATTACGTTCTTTGATATTAAAATGTTGCAAAGTTCACAACGCTTTTTTTACCTTCTCTGCAGCTTTTTCTATCTCAGTTAGGATCGGTCTTAACTCAGATTGATTCTTCGTCGTGGTGACTATCAGCGATTTTACATCAACAATTTCAGTTATTATGTTGATGTTTTTGGTCTCGATTATGATGCGACTGACCTCTCCTTTGTTCAATACGGAAGAAGCGGTTTCAACAACATCCAGCATTGACGCACCCAATGCTCCAAAAGTTTCTGGGCGATAACCGTTGGTAATGTTTGAAGCCATAAGTAAGCCATCTCTGGATACGAGTGCCGAAGCTTCTACATCACCTGTCGTTCCGAGATCGCCCAGTACTTTTCCCAGTTTATCAGCAATTGTCTCCATTCACACTATTTTCCGACTCTAATCACATCAATCACAGGCAACTTTCTGGTTCTTTCATAAGGAGTTATTGGACTTGGACCTGTCTCTCGTGCACTTTTGGGCTCCTCTTCAGAACTCAGGTTTTTTTTATTGTACTCTATCCCATTGGGACCAAGTATCTGAGCAGACCGTACACCAGTCATGATAGCCATAACTCTGACCCTTCCTTCATACTCCTTATTTATCCTTGCACCCCATATGACGTTCGCACGAGGATCGAGCTCGTATGTTAGTGAGGTTGCGATCTCCTCTGCCTCTCTCAGTGTTAAATCTGGCCCACCTGTTATGTGGATGAGGCTTCCTGTTGCACCCCTATAATCGACATCAAGTAACGGATGAGTCAGAGCCGCTCTAACAACATCCTCTGATTTATCCCTGCCCTTCGTCTCTCCAACGAGCATCACAGCGACACCGCCACAACTCATAACAGTCTTAATGTCTGCGTAATCCAGGTTTATGAGTGAAGGTTGCGTTATGGTCTCCGAGATCCCTTTCACGGTCTCAGCTATCATCTGATCCATCACAGAGAACGCCTCTTCTATCGGGAGATTTGGCACATACTCGAGAAGTTTATTGTTGTCTAAAACGATAACAGTATCTGCTGCCCGTCTCAGTTCCTCAAGTCCATCCTCGGCTGCAACAGTTCGTGCCCTCTCCACCCTGAATGGTGAAGATACCATTCCAACAACAATGGCACCCTGTTGTTTTGCAACTTCAGCAACAACTGGAGCAGTCCCGGTCCCTGTTCCACCACCCATTCCAGCGGTAACAAAGACCAAATCAGCATCCTTCAATACATCTTCCAGAGTTCCTCTTGCAAGCTCTGCGGCCCTCTTTCCAACCTCAGGAAAACCACCGGCACCGAGACCTTTGGTAAGCGACTTACCCACCAAAATCTTCTTCTCGGCCTTAATCATATCTAAGTGTTGTTTATCGGTGTTTATTGCTATGGTATCTGCACCCTCTACACCTATGTGGCTCAATCGATTAATAGTGTTATTACCTGCTCCACCGCACCCGACCATTATGATCTGTGGTTGTCCAAACTCCTCAAGTTCGTTTTGCAACGAAGAAGTCTCTCTTATCTGTCTCTCCTCTTCTGAACATTTCATTGCATTTTCAACAATTGTATGCATTTTTTCCATCCCCTCAAAGTGTTTTACTTTATTTTTTTGGTCTTCTTTAATTTTATAGCTCCAATATCCTGGAGTTTCTCTATGTTCTCACTTCCGATGTTGTTCGTTATCCAATCAACGATCAGGTTCCTGATCACTTCCGGGCGACTGTTCCCAAAGTGGGGCTGTAGCCCATCGATAATTTCAAGATGCACTTCGTCGAGTCTGATACTTATCTGATTTTTTTGTGGCATTTCTACCCTAAATCAACTCTAAATAGAGTTAATATAAGGTACATTAATATTATCATATATAAAAGTTGTGGTCATCTTCGATGGATGGCAATTTTTTTTAAATCCGATGGTTATTTATGTTTCTGCTACAGATAGTATAATAAGGTGAGGGCGGTATATTGAATCCTCTCATAAGACCAATATTAATAGCTCTGGCGATAACTGCATCCATGTCGACTCTCTTCTATATCTATTACCTGATGGTATTTAAAAGATTTGATGCCCCCATATTATTATTTAGCCGAACCAGAGACTTCTTCAAAACTCGTTCATACAATAACAAGGTGGAAGCAAAGATGCTCGAGTATAAAATAGCCTCCAAGGAAGAGAAGAGCACAGTTCTAAGTTCAGTGCTTATTCTTGCAATATTTGTAATAATCGTATTTGTTCTCCTATTTGATGTCGTTTACCTTGTGGCTATAACATCGAACAGCATGAGACCAACATTTGAGCGTGACGACCTGGTACTTATGCAGAGGATAAATACAGATCCAGAAATAGGTGACGTAATACTCTTCGAAAAGGAGCGGTACATAGTTCCCATCACTCACAGGATAATCTCGATAAGTGGTGATGATATTCGGACACAAGGGGATGGGTCTGGAAATCCAGATCCGTGGGTAGTAAAAGAAGAAGATATTAAAGCGAAGGCAGTGCAGGTTGGTGGGAGGGCGGTTGTTATAAAAGATATTGGTGACTATTTCATATTGGAGACGGAACAGCAGAGTTATGGTAAATATGGCCAGGAATACACATTCATTAAGAACATGTTTATGATGATAAAGTTATACGGCTATGTCCTATGCATCATTGCAGTTGTAGGTTATGTATTCTTGACAGTCAGGGAGTCAAAATGACGAATCTGAAATTTGTCTTCGGGATTCTTGCAATTATTTCTGCAATCATAATAGCGATGCCAGGCACTGTATCGATATTTGGTGGGCAACATCAATGGTATGATCTGAAACCTGCTGGAAACCAGGTTCCGTGTCAGAAGTGTCATGCCGATATTGCCGAAGAGCTTGCATCATCCGGTTCACACGCCGATATAGGGTGTGATGGGTGCCACAGAACCGATTTAAGGGTTGGGCACTATGCGGCAGAAGGATATGGAGATCTTGATCCGGGTCAGGGTGCACATGCGGCATCGACAGAAGAGTGTATGATCTGTCATGATGGAAAGACATTTGCAACAGGCACAAACTTCACCCACGAAAATCTTAATTGCAGTACCAGTCCATGTCATGGTACACCTTGGATGCCACCACCTGCAGGTGGTTTTGGTCTAACTGTGAGTGCACCATCACCCGATACTGGTGAAAAAGCAGCCCATCTGGCCTTTGTATCGAGTGCAAATGAGTCCAGTGGACTGATGGAATCTGAAAACGAAGCATGCATCGCATGTCACACCAATGCATCTGTTGGCATCACGTACACTATACCTCATAGATATGAGATCGAATTAAATCGAAGTTGTGATTGGGAAGTTGGTAATTTTACTGAGGGGAATTATACAGAGGTGATTGCATGAACAGTAAGATTATGACTGTAGCTTCATTAATTATTATTATGTCGATTAGCTCCGTATCGGTTTTTGCACTTTTCGGAGAGGAGCATGTGTGGGGAGATATATCACCGAGTGGAAATCAGATATCATGTGAGAAATGTCATGATAATATAGTTGCAGAGTTTGAGGCAATGTCTCTCGGGCATCCACATAAAAATATAACATGCGAAGACTGTCATAGATCAGATCCGAATGTAACTTATGCGAGTGGAGATGGTAGTGGTTCGACGTTTGGTGAAGAGGCCCATGCAGCGTCTATCCCCTCATGCGATATGTGTCATGTGATCCATACTGGAAATATCACTTCTGTAAATGAAACACATAAACCATTGCAGGAAAAAGCAACTTTAAATGAAGCATGCATAACATGCCATACAGGATTTGATAAGAAGATGAACTTTACAAGACCACTATATATAGAGTATGATATAACAAATGTCAGTGGGAATTGGGGTGTACAGAACTTCAGCTTTGTATTAAGCAACACGACAACCACCTATTCAAATCAGACTGGTAACAGACATACTTTGAGAGAGAACGATTGCTTCGACTGTCATTCTGATGTGAAGAGTGCACTTGAGAATGGTGGGCATGTGCCCAAAAGTGACAGTTCAACACAGGGTCAGGCGGGTCTGGGCCATCAAGGAAGAAACCATAATTTCGACAGAAGCGATGTAACAATCGATAGTTGCAAAACATGTCACCTAGCAAATACCTCTGATTTCAGTAGTAGCTACTCTCATGAAGGGCATGCTCAACTGGATTACCATGCCGCAACTACCGAACATTGCTACAACTGTCATTACAATTCTACTCCAACCAGTCAATACTGCGCTAGTGTCGATGGTTGCCATAAAAAATTGAAATCGGGAGATCATGATGATATTCTAAATAGCATGTTTTCACAGGGCTTCTGCTGGTATGATATCGACAAGGTCTGCATCGGATGCCATATACCAGGCTATCCATCAGATCCAGAACCGTTTAATAACACCCATTTCGAGGTTTACACAGAGCCAAACACAATAATTGATATATCTTGAATGGTGATATATACCTATGAAGGGCTATGACGATCTATCACAAAATAATCGTATGCCAAGGATGGAACGTGCAGGGCTGATCGGCTCCTTGATAGCATCCTTATTCCTGATTGCTTTCTCGATCTTCTCACTTATGATAGATCTTGCTTTAGAATTTGATATGACCGGGATATTAATTGATCTTGTATTTCTGATAATAGGAATCTTTGCAGGATTCTTCTCCGTCAGGATGTTCGGAAAGACGATGTATTATGAGAGGATGGCAGATTATGCATTTGAAAACGGTGTTTACCGGCGCATGGAGCCGGTTCTCAGGAAAGTTGCCGAGGTTGAAGTGGATATAAGCGATCTGGAAACAAAAATAAGTGTAATCGATAAAAAAGTACAGGCCATACTGGATGAGCAGATAAAAGCTCAAGAGGGCCCTGAAGTAGAGAGGATGATCATATCAGGAACATCTACAGCCTTCGCAATAAAGACGATTTTTATGGTAATCATAACAATGTCAGGCTTCTTTTACATGATCGAATTTCCGTTTGGAATGGCTCATTACACAACTTTGGTATTTTATATCTTATGGTGGTTATTCATATCTTCAGAGTTCGATCTATATAGTAAAACCACTTCATGGTTGGTACTCTGTATACCCATCCTTCTAGTTCCCGTCGGTATCATGATCCTCGACATCGTCTACTTCGAGATCACCGAAGTGATTGGTCTCTTCTTTGTCGGAATGGGATTGTATGCCCTCTTGTATTACCTATACGCATTATACGAGACGAAAGGGACTTTACCATTCTCCAGTCTGGATATTGAAGACCTGCGAGAGTCTGTAGAAACCAATCAAGAAGGTTACCAGAACGAGATGATGGGATTGGATCTCCGAGTGTCGGTCAAATCACACGAAGATAATCCTAAGAAAATAGGATTTATGAGAGGTCTTTTTGGTAATATGGGAAGGAATTTAGCCGATTTTTTTGGATTGAGACGAAGAGAAGAATGAACTGATAAGAATTTGCTATTTTTAGCGGTTTGAAAAGAAAAAACTTATATCTAATATATTATAAAAATATCTATGTAATATATTGTAGAATATGAGAGGTGACTGACATATGGATAAAAGTTTAATTACAGGAATATTGGTAGGAGTGATAGTGGCAGCACTTATAATGATGGCGTTGCCTTCTTTGATATCAACGCCCACGCCAACACCCACTCCGGTTCCAATAGCTACAACCACCCCCCCTACAGATTTGGAACCAGCATCGCAAAGTTCATGCGATATGTGCCACAGTGACGCAAGTAAGGAAGCTGCACATGTAAACGGCGGAGAACTATGTACTCAATGTCATGGTGGTTCAAGTGCAAATGTGCACGAGCTCCACCTAAGTCAAGTGTGTGCCGATTGTCATGGAACTGGCACTGCACCGGTTATCCCAACAGCAAGCGAAGGACGCTCTATCTGTGAGAAATGTCATGCGTATCCAGATGCATCTCAGCCAAGTGGTGGCAATCTTGTGGATGTGCACATGCCGAGAGGCGTTGGATGTACTGTATGCCACGAAGGACCAATTGGAGAGATTCACGGATAAGGTGTGAGTGAAGTATTGTTCAAAAAATTAGAAATGAGCGGTTTCCCCCTCAATCGGGGGTAACCCATATCATATTTCATGCGGCTCCATTCTTCGTCAGATATCTTGAATCTGATACCTCTGTTTTTGTGTTGATCCGCAGCATCCCCAACATAGATTGCAAGCACAACAAATATGAAGGTTGTTCCAAGAACAAGCCTCGGATCTATGTAAGTTTTACCACTCTGTAGAAGCATGAAATTGTCAAATGCTGCGACTACTCCACTGACTGTGAAAACGCCCAAGAAACCGGTTGTTGTCCAATACATGGATTCCTTAGAATAGGCTTGAAGTAACAAAGGTACGGATAGCACCATAAAGACTGCAGTAACCTTAAAAAATAACAATGCAGAGCCACCATAGTTCAAAGCAATATGCCTGAATAATGGATTGAATTCGGCTATTACACCGTACTTGTTCATCATAAGCAGAGCTGTAAAACCATCGAGAAATCCAAAGGTGAATATCCCTGATATAAATAGTACAAAATGTATGGGATATACCTTATTTTCATAGTGCCCGTCTAACATAACATCACCCTCCTCTTATCTATTTTACCGATTGGTACAAGACCACTAGAATAGCTCGTTCCAAATAACCATTATCAGTATTTGTGCTGTTCATTTATATAAATAAAATGCACAAACTTATAGAAATTAATGTACATGAATTAAAAAAATATCTATATAAAAATGGAAAAAAATGGTCACATAAGGGCGTAGGATAGGTATTAAAAAATAAGAGATAAACAGCTCGCTGTCATCTAGTACAATAAAAAAGAATTGGATCCCCAAAAGAGGGGATTAATCTTCATTTTTTTGTGGGACTATGGTTGTCCTGAAACGTATCCTTCTGGCTCTGGTGATATTTCCACCACTGGATCTGTTGCTCCAGTGTTACCCCCAGTCATATTACCGTATGTCGAGACATTGTAGGTTCCTTCAGTTCTGAAGTTACCAACGTTCCAATCACCTGTTGAATTCTGGACTGCATCGAGTGACATCTTGTATGCATGTGTCCAGTTGATGTCAATTGCGACGTGTGTGTGGCAGGTAATACAGGCTTCATTTGTACCTTCCATAAGCGTGCTGTTCGTACCATTAGCACCCCATACAAAGGCCATATGTGCCGCATCTGAACCTGTATCGGTGTTGTCACCACCTGCTCCAGGTGCATTTTCAGTCAAACCAAATCCACCAGCTGCTAAAGCGACGGTAATTCCATGACAGTTTTGACATACTTCGCTGCCCCATTCTGTTGGATGTGAATGCCCAGGGGTGCCATCAAAACCATAATGACACTCCATACAATCCACAGTTGAAGCGGCATGTGCTTCTTCACCAGGTAAGCTGCCTGTTCCGTCACCTGATGCATAGGTATAGCCCGTCAAATTACCAGTCCTGTGGCAATACCAACACTCCATATTGTTGTGAGGTCCGGGATTGTTCATCTCCTCATATATATCAGCATGACATTTCTGGCACGGAACATCATTTCCACTTGGAGCTAAATTGTACCAGTTATGCTGTCCACCGAACATCGCTATTGTACTTGGTAATGCAAATATACCGATGGCAAGTACAGCCACAAGCA
>JAXHTJ010000083.1:0-10170 GCA_034190245.1 Halobacteriota archaeon
CTGTCGCAACAAATGTGGCCATCGACCTGACTCCAAAACTATCAAAGGCCAGAGGTTTTATCTTCATCATTTCGCCTTTTTGGTAAATAGGGTAATAGAGTAAATGAATGCCCTGACCCGGATTTGAACCGGGGACAACCAGATCTTCAGTCTGGCGCTCTCCCAGACTGAGCTACCAGGGCAAAAGGTTCAAGAGCCATGATGCACTATTAACTCGGTATTACGATAATAACACATGATATATTTTTCTGTTGGACTCCTATAGCCCACTTAACCTGCTACCTATATAGGCTATAACGTCCTTCAAGTTTCTTTTGTTATCGAAATTCTCGGCAAGCTCTTTTAACACACTCTCTTCACTCGCCTTCATCTCCCTTGCCATAGATATCATATTCGGGATTACCCTGATTATATTATCGACTATTGTGACAGTCGCGGTCTGCGAGGTCCGTGATAGAGGGTTGAGGTCGATTGTTATGACGCATTTACCCATATCAACCAGTGCCTTGCATCTATCACCATCTTCGAGCGGAACCAGAACAACATCGGCACTGTAAATACCATCCTTGTAAGCCTTAGATCTCGCGTGTTCTATCCCCGGGATTCGGGCATCAGGCTCCTCTCCGAAGACTTCTTCTGCCCCGCACTCTCTCAGTCTTTCTACGATTCTGTGAACCCTCTCTTCTGTTCTGTAGAAGAGGTTCACCTCGAGGCGTGCGTTTAAAACATCACCCAAACTGACGATCTCATCCGGTACAAGTGCCGCAGTATTCCCATTAACCGATAAAACCGGTCTATCTGCAAGTAGCAACATTGCAACAGAAACACGTGTAGCCATCAAGGCGGGAGTTATCGTTTCTTCACCTATCAAATAGTCAAGCGCTTCCCCTCTTCCATGCGCTATCAAGCCTATAGGACTGCAGATCCCGCTCTCTATGGCTTCTGTTATCTTCTCCCTAGTCATCAGCGATTGATATCTAGGGTGGTCTTTAGGGATGTTTACCATGCGTGGTATAACTTACTTATTCAAGAATATCTCGATAGACGAGACATTTATCATGTCGCCTCGTTCTCCTTTCAGCTCTTCCGTCCCTATTTTGATCTCCTTTATGTTCACGTCTGGTAAGAACTTGTTTCTTACTACTTCTGCCGTATCCACTGCCCTAGAAATGGCCCGCCCTCTCGCTTTAATAGCCACTTCTTCAGATTTTCCATCATTGAATTGTGTCACCACTGCAAGAACATAGTTCATTACAGCCTTGTTCCCAATGTATATCACGTTATCTTCCGACATTTTGAACTCCTCGGATATAGTGCGATATTAACGGTTTTAAATTTTTCTCTTTTTTCCGTTCTCGACAAATGATAGAATAATAAGAGATATATGTCCAAAAGCCAATATTAGCTGGTTTGGTGAAGAGATGAGTTCTGACTTAGATGCGTTATTTGAACCAAAAACGATTGCTCTTATCGGGGCAACGACGAAGATGAAATTCGGATACGGTGTAACAAGAGACTTACTTGAATCTGATTTTAAGGTTTATCCTGTGCATCCGAAAGAAGACGAGATAATGGGTGAGAAGGTTTATCGATCGGTAGAAGATATCCCGGATGATATCGATCTTGCGATTATTGTCATCCCTTCCGGAAAGGTCAAAAATGCGATGGAGGAGTGCGCAAGGAAGGGCGTCAAGGCCGTTATAATTGAATCGGCCGGCTTCTCCGAGACCGGTCCTGAGGGAAAGAAGCTTGAAGATGAGATAGCAGCTATAGCTAAAGAGAATGGAATCAGGGTTGTAGGGCCGAACTGCGTGGGCCTTTTAAATATGGCAAATGGCTTCTCAACAACAGGTATCAGAACTGAGAGGCTGACGAGAGGTGGCGTCTCTGTAATAGCTCAGAGTGGAGTCCTCGGTAACATACTTCTTGAGTGGGCTCCCTCTCAGAATATACGGTTCAGCAAAGTGATAACCGTTGGCAACAAATGTGATGTTAACGAGATCGATCTTATGGAGTACTTTGCAGAGGATGAAGATACAAAAGTAATTGTAATCTATTTCGAGGGTGTGAAAGGTGGCGAGAGGTTTTTGGAGGTCGCAAAGAGGGTCACTCAGAAGAAGCCTGTGCTGGTTGTGAAGAGCGGTAGAACAGAGCTTGGATCAAGGGCTGTAGCCTCTCATACGGGAAGCATTGCAGGTGAAGACAGGATATATGATGCGGTATTTTCGCAGACAGGTATAGCAAGGTTCGGTTACTTCGAGGAGGCATTCTCTGTGGCAAAGACATTTGACTTTCTTCCGTTTCCGAAGGGTAATAAGCTTGCAATCGTCACAAGTTCAGGTTCCATGGGCGCTCTGGCATGTGATGAGTGTGTAGTCCAGGGTCTTGAGCTTGCTGAACTTTCACCAAAAGCAATAGATAAGATAAAAAAATCGGCCCCTGATTGGGTCAACGTCAAAAATCCGATGGATGTCGGACCATCAGGACTTTTTGTTCCCGCGGTAAGAGAGATCATGAAAGATGACAATGTCAATGCCGTTATCCTGATAATGGTTGCACCACTAACCTCTTTTGGGGGAACGCAGATATTTGATATGTTATTCGGCTCCTTCAAGAGCATGCTATCCAAATTTAAAGACAAACCTTTCGTCTTCTGCACATTTGGAGACCCCGACCTCACGATCAAGAAGGCGAGAGAGCATCTTGAGGAGAATGGTACACCAGTATTCACTTCACCACAGACCGCTGTTAAGGCTATCGCTTCGCTTTACAGGTATAAAGAGCTTTCGGGGCGTTGAGGTTCGCTAAATCGTTTACAAAAGCTTCTCTTTAAGAATCCTCTGCACCTCTGCCGGGTCAGCAGTCCCCCTCGTCTTCTTCATCACCTGGCCGACTAAGAAGTTTAAGGCCCCATTCTTCCCGTTTTTGTAGTCATTTACGGCATTTTCGTTTTCAGAAATGGCCTCTGTCACCGCGATCACAACAGCATCGGATTCTACTCTTTTTAGCCCTTTCTTCTTCACTATCTCGCCTGGACTTCCACCCTCATCAAGTATTGTCCTGATGATCTCGATTCCACCTCTGTCGGTAATCTCGTCATTTTGTATAAGCCTCAGGATCTCGATCATGTCTTCAGGACTCACAGAATCAATCCCGTATTTTAGGCCACCGACCATCTCTTCGAGAGACATCTCTTTATAGGCTATCCCACTTCCCTCAATCTCGCTTTCAACACCTTCCATCATCGATGGGGCGATGACCATCTTCCCTATTCTTAGTTCTGGTTCGCCCTTCTTCATAGTCTCTTCCATCTTTGATAGTTTCATGAGATCATCTGATCGGACGGCACCACACCTGATCTCAATCAAGACCGCCTTACTCTCGTCTCTTGCGATAAGATCCGCCTTCAATGTCTCGGATACTTTCGCTTCAATCTCTATCTTGCCCAATCCCTTGCCTAACTTCTCTTTATGCTCTGCAAGATTACGCAATGCCACAAAATGATCATCCCTGTAGTTGAGCTCTCCTTTGAGAGTGTCTGCGATCCATGTTGCACTCAATATCGGATCTATCTCGGATGCGACCTTCTCGTAAAAATTCGCCAGATCCAGCTCGGAGGTTAATACTTTTGCATGATAGTCGGAGATGCCATACTCCGAAACGAACCTCTCTCTCTTAGCATCAGGAAGCTCCGGTAGCCCCCCTTTAATCTCCTCGATCCAATCCGAGACCATCACCGGTACAAGATCAGGCTCCGGGAAGTAGCGGTAGTCCTCGGATTCCTCTTTAGTTCTTATTGATACAGTAATGCCTCTTGCCTCATCGAAGTGCCTCGTCTCCTGTTCCACCTTTATCCTCTTTTGAAGAAGGTTCTTCTGGCGTGTGGTCTCGAATAGGAGTGCCTTCTCTGCACCCTTGTAAGATGAGATGTTCTTGATCTCAGCCCTTGCACCCCCTGCCATTGAGATATTCGCATCCACCCGAAGTGCACCTTCGAGATCACCATCAAAAACCTCAAGATACTCAAGTATATTCCTCAGTTTGTTCAAGAATGCTCGTGCTTCTTTTGGTGAGCGAAGATCCGGCTCAGTTACAACTTCCAGTAGCGACATACCCGATCTGTTGTAATCCACCATCGAGTACTTTGATCTGTCTATCGTGCCCTTGTATGATAGCCTTCCTGGATCTTCCTCCATATGCACTCTTGTGATTCTGATCTCTTTCTCCCCTTCCTCAACTTCGATCTTGACGCTCCCGCCCAGAGCTAGAGGGTAATCGTACTGAGAGATCTGAAATCCTCTGGGTAGATCAGGGTAGTAGTAATTCTTCCTGTAGAAGAGGGTCTTATCCTGAACCTTTGAGTTGAGTGCGATTGCAACC
Organism: Halobacteriota archaeon; assembly: GCA_034190245.1. Classification (GTDB taxonomy): domain Archaea; phylum Halobacteriota; class Syntropharchaeia; order DAOWMC01; family DAOWMC01; genus JAXHTJ01. The sequence goes on from JAXHTJ010000083.1 coordinate 4,381, forward strand.
CTTATCCCATACGCAATCGCCTTTTTATTTATGGCTGGTAAAGAACCCGGAAGACCCAGACATATCGGACAAACGTGGGTGTTTGGTTCCGAGTTATGGTACCCGGTGGAGCAGGAACAGAACATCTTTGAATTTAGTCTGTTGAGCTGAACGTGGACCTCAAGTCCGATTAAGATATCATCTTCTGGCATTGCATCACATATGTCTCTTCTGTAAATATAAGTGTATTTATTTAAGAATAAACAATTAACTATTCGAAGTAAGAGGGGGAGGGCTATGAAAAAGTTTATATATATCGCATACTAAGCATATCTCGTTGTTATTATTTAGGAGGTATTAGATATGGCAGATAAGCCGCATATGAATTTGGCAATGATTGGGCATGTTGATCACGGTAAGTCAACGCTTGTGGGCAGATTACTGTATGAGGCAGGCGTTGTAGACCCACACATAATTGATGAGTATAGGAAAGAAGCAGAAGCTAAAGGTAAAGGATCATTCGAATTTGCATGGGTTATGGACTCCGTAAAGGAAGAGAGGGAGCGAGGACTTACAATTGATGTTGCCCATCAGCGTTTTGACACTAGTAAATTTTATTTCACGATTGTGGACTGCCCTGGGCATAGGGACTTCGTGAAGAATATGATCACAGGAGCAAGCCAGGCTGATGCTGCAGTACTCGTTGTAGCGGCGCCAGATGGAATCAAGCCCCAGACCAAAGAACACTCGATTCTGGCATGGACGCTTGGTATCAATCAGCTGATAGTTGCCATAAACAAGATGGACGCAGTAAAATACGACAAATCACGATATGAAGAAGTAAAAGAAGACGTCACCAAAATGCTCAAGACATTAGGGTTTAAAGTGGATACCGTTCGATTTTTGCCTGTTTCTGCATTTAAAGGTGACAATGTCAAAGTTAAAAGTGAGAATATGAGCTGGTATGATGGACCAGCTCTACTCGAAAGCTTCGACATGCTCAAAGAACCTGAGAAACCAATTCAATTGCCTCTACGTATCCCGGTTCAGGATGTATACACTATCACAGGTGTTGGTACGGTTCCAGTGGGAAGAGTAGAAACGGGGAAGATGAATAAGGGTGACAAGATCATATTCAATCCGGCAGGTAAAGTTGGTGAGGTAAAATCGATAGAGATGCATCACGAGGAGATCCCTGAAGCTTTACCAGGAGACAATGTTGGATGGAATGTAAGAGGAATCGGCAAAAACGAGATACGCAGAGGAGATGTGTGTGGTCCTGTTGATAACCCGCCAACCATTGCAGATGAATTTACAGCACAGGTCGTTGTTCTACAGCACCCGAGTGCCATCACAGTTGGATATACCCCTGTATTCCATTGTCATACAGCACAGGTTGCCTGCACAATTATGGAGATAAAGAAGAAGCTGGATCCGGCCACTGGTGGGGTCAAGGAAGAGAATCCAGACTTCATAAAATCCGGAGATGCTGCAATTATACAGGTCAAGCCAACAAGGCCACTAGTCATCGAGAAGTACAAAGAAATACCCCAGCTTGGACGGTTTGCCATCCGTGACATGGGGACTACAATAGCAGCCGGTATGATCATAGACATCAAGAAGAAGTAGAATATGGCACAGCAAAAAGCAAGAATTAAATTATCTGGAATCAATCCCGCCGAGTTGGATGGCATCTGCAATCAGATTAAAATTATTGCTGAAAAAGTTGGTATTGCAATATCCGGCCCAATCCCACTGCCTACAAAGAAGATGGTAGTTCCATGTAGAAAGAGTCCGGATGGGGAGGGCACGGCGACATGGGACCATTGGGGGATGAGGATACATAAAAGATTGATCGATATTGATGCTGATGAGAGGGCACTCAGACAGTTAATGAGAATTCAGGTCCCAAAGGATATCAACATCGAGATAGTGCTGAAGGGGTAAACCCAATTGATATGGTCAAGATAAAACCATTCAGGGCCACGGTACTCAACCCTGAACTACAAGATAAAGAGAATTTGATCTGTCCTGTCTATGATACTATCGATTCTGCAGGGTTTGGCAGGTACTCCAAGTATCGGAACAACGTAATCCACTTCACCACCAGAAGAGATGATATGTATGAGAAAGATTTTTTGGATTATGCCAAGAAGAGCCTTGATCGTCTCTTTTCTGAGGGAGTATTAAAGGAGATGGATGAACCTGCCATTTACATTTACGGGATCAGATACAACCTTACGGATGAGATGTTAGAGCAACTTCCCAAAGGTGATAGACGTGAGATGTACTTTATCTTTGGTCTGGTTGTCCTTGTGAAGGTTGATGAACTCGGCAAAGACAGTATAGTCGGTCACGAGAAGATATTCGAAGTCAACACACGTGAGAGATACGATCTGATGAAGAGATGCGATATGAACTTCTCCCCGATACTCGCCGAATACAGTATGCCAGGGCATGAGATAAATAACATTTTTGAGGATTATCTGGGATTCAAGAGACCCGATCTGAAGCTTTCAGAGGATAAGATGCCTGTATTGGACGTGATGCTGGATGGTTCACGTCACCTGCTGTGGAAAGTCTCTGAATATGAGATTATAAAGAGGGTACAGGAATTGATACATTATAAAGAGATCATGATTCTTGATGGGCACCACAGGTATACTGCCTCAGATTCTCTGAGGAAGAATGATGGAGTAGGTTATACTATGATGATGCTTGTGGAGGGTGGTGACAGAGCTCTGCTTTTACTGCCATGGCACAGATGCGTTAAAGATTGTGATACAAAGGGAATGTGGAAGAGGATAAAAGAGGATTTTGTCGTTGAGAGCTATGACAGAACTGAAGTTAAGAAGATTCATTCACGATTGAGTAGACGAGAAGCCGGTTATGTTGTCAAGATAGGAATGTATGATGGTGAAAAGACCTACATACTCAAGCTACCCACTGAGAAGGTAGAGGAGATAAAAGAAGAGCGTGGGGAAAAGATCGGATTGGATCTTATAATACTGCATGAGTGGTTGATCAACCCCTTTTTGATAGGGGAAGAAGCCCATGATGTCGTCTTCTCACCTCTACCAAGTGAGGTAACTGATAAGGTGGATAAAGAGGGATATAAGATAGCCTTCATAGTAAATCCGTTGAGCATAGCAGATGTTGAAGACAAGGCTCACAGGGAGAGGAGAAACTTCCCCCAAAAATCCACCCGTTTTTTACCGAAGGTGGCAGAAGGCATCATAATGCGGAGACTGTCTACAGATGGATGATGATATACACAAGATACTGGTTGTAGGTTATAGCGTCAGATATATCGCTTGCTCTGGAAAGAGGGCCGGATATGAGATGCACTGCATAGACCATTTTAATGATCTCGATCTTCAAAACTGTGGAGATGTTTACCCATTGGGGGATATCGAAACTGAGAAAGATCTGAAGTGCTTTATCGATGATCATGGAATCGAGTTTGATGCGATAATTCTGGGATCCGGATTTGAGAGGTTCAGATTGGAGGGGGTGGTATTGAACAATGCGAGTAAAGTGATGGAGAACGTTACGAACAAACGCTGGCTTGCAAGGAGACTCGAAGAGCTTGGAGTGCCACACCCTCAAACTTACACAACAGACTATCCTCAATACCCGGCAATCGCAAAACCGATATTTGGGGCTGGTGGAGTCGACATTTCTCTTGTTTATAGCGAGAATGATCTTCCTCAAGATGACTCGTTCCTGTTACAGGAATACATATCTGGAATGCCTGCCAGTGTCTCAGTAATATCCACGAAAGATGAAGCAGTGGCAGTTGCAGTCAATGAGCAGATTGTGGGAATGAAGGACTTGGGACAGACATTCCCGTTTGGATACTGTGGCAGCATCACGCCCTTTCAAACAGACTTCGCTCTTAAGATGTGTAAAATCGCCGAAGATATTGTCCTTGATCTGGAGCTGATAGGGACCAATGGTGTTGATTTTATCCTAACAGAGGACGATATCTTTGTTATCGAGGTAAATCCAAGGTTCCAGGCGACTTTGGACACTATCGAGCTTTCCACAGATATCAACATATTTGATGCCCATTTACGGGCGTTTAATGGGGATTTGATAGATAAAAGGGACCCATATAGATTTGCGGCTAAATCCATAGTCTATACTGAGGAAGAGTTTGAGTTGAGAAAGGATCTTAGAAGAGAGGGTATCTTGGATATCACACCTGTTGGGACAGTTGTCCCCAAAGGAGATCCTGTCGCTACAGCTACCGGAGTCGGCACTGATAGGGAAGAGGCTTTGAGTTCGATGATGGAAAATGTTTTCTTCATAAAGGGCAAGATTAGAAAGAGCAGTATTGAGAATGAAGATGATGGGATGTCTCAATGAAGTTGGCGGATATCATAACGATAGGAGATGAGATATTAACAGGTGACATTTTGGATACGAATTCCAAATTTCTCTGCGAGAGGCTGACCGGTCTCGGTGTCACGGTATCGAAGGTCACAATTATACACGATGATGTTGAGATCATCTCGCAGGCAGTTTTCAATTCATTGAATTCAGACGTCGATTACACGATAGTCTCTGGCGGCCTTGGGGCTACACCTGACGATATGACGATTGAAGCGGTGGCAAAGGCCCTTAAGTGCGAGCTTAAGAAGGATCCTGAGGTGGTTGAGTGGATAAAGAAGAAGATGGAGTACATGGCAAAGCTCGGATTCAAGGGAGGCATCACTGAGGAGAGGGAGAAGTTCGCTATCATACCGGAAGGCTTTATCCCGATTTACAACAAGGTTGGGCTGGCTCCGGCTCTTGTTAGCGAACATGATGAAAGCACCCTGATAATCCTTCCAGGTGTTCCAAGGGAGCTTGAACCGTTATTTAAGGAGATCTCGGAGAAGTACATCAAAAGCGAAGAGACGATAGAATGTGAAGAACTGAAGATATTTGGCCTCGAGTCCGATCTTGCAAACTGTTTCAAAGAGTTTAACGAGAACTTCCCTGATATCAGGCTGGGCTCCTATCCGACAAGGGGCACGGTGCTTGTAAAACTATACTTGAGTGGAAAAGATGCTGAAGAGGTGAAGGGAAGGCTTGAAGAGGCAAAGGAGTATTTACTTATACTATTAAAAGATGGGGAGTAAATCACGGCCTCATAACCTTTTTCCAAAAGCTTAACCAAAAATGTCCGATCTCCTGCGGAGATTCGACTTTCGGGCTAAAGCCCGAGGGGGTATTTGGACTTTGACGGGTGACGGGTTAATCTGAATTTTAGTAGACATATGAAATAAACAGGCCAAAAGCTTGGATTAGCCCTACCGGAGGTGGTCACAGGGGTGAAGGGGACAAAAGTCCCTTCACTTTCACCCCACACTTACCAAACACCTATAAAGTAGACATGATAAGTATAGCTTAAGAAGTGGCATGGTTCCTTACACGTTTCTGGGAATTCAATGCCACTCCATCCCCTCTATTTTAAAGTTAGAGAAGTGAAGAAAGAAAAGGTGAAAAAGTCTGGGAAAGTTATATCTTAACTCAAGGTCATTCAACTAAACAAGAGAAAAGTATATAAGAGATAAAAACGCTATGAGCAAGCCCTGTACTTAAGTACGGGGTATAGTGAACGGGGTATAGTGACTTATATCCCAAACTCCCACAAATTTAATAACTAGGTTTTACCTCTACAGGGATATCAATCCCCATCTTTTCAAATATAGTCCTTTGCCTCTTCGAGATCTCTGTCAGTTTCCATATTCCACCAATATTGACAGCCCGAAGTTTTCCCACCTCCAGTAAAATATCTTCGATCGAGCTACTGCTCAACAG
>JAXHTJ010000084.1:0-10135 GCA_034190245.1 Halobacteriota archaeon
CCTTTGCATCCGATAAAAGAACATGATGAAAAGCCAGGACATAAGGGACCGGTTAAAAGATATCGACGAATTTCTTCTTGATCAGTACAAAAGTAGCAAAGAAGAAAAGAAAAGAGATTGGAGGACTTATGAGCGGCAATTAATGAATCGGATAAAAAGAGCAGTCAAGAACCTCGAGCCTTTGATAGAGCAATGGAAAAGCTAAACGATATCGACATAAAAATAGAAAGCATGAGGCTTGATAGGTACTACAGCCTACCTTCTTATGTCGATCGGTTTGGGGAGGCGAAGGTCTATGTCATACCAAGGAAAAATGCTACTTTGAGAGGTTCCTGGAAGTGGAAAAGACATAATGAAGGATTTTGTTGAAGACACCTTTGAATACCTCGGGCAGTATTTCTTGAGAAACAACTCCGAGTCCGGATTTTCAGTGGATAAAAGATGGTTTGGTTGAAAGGTGGGTCAAAGAAGAGAGGATAGGATTGATACTGCCGTGACTTGTACCAACATTTGGCATAATATGCTAAACTTGTTCACGGATTAATTTTGTCCCACAGCCTACAGAACCAATCATTCAAGCGATGCATGACGCGACTTTAAATCAGCTTCACTCAGCCCGGTTAATGTCATCAACTCCGCTACAATTGCATCCAGTACCACAAGAGACGTTATCTCGAACATCGTTCCCAATGGCGTAAGCGACTTATAATCCCCTCTCATCTGCCGCTCTAAGTAGTTCTCATCGACATCATTTTTTGTCCTTCCTTCAACCACAAGTGCTATATCGGCCAATGATCCTATAGTGGAATTTGGGTTGGATGTAACTGCTATAAGCTCAGCTCCTATGTCCTTTGCAACCTTTACTGAACCTGAGATTGTCAGGGTCTCACCAGACCCGGATATCGCAATTATCAGATCTCCATCCTTAACTCCAGGAGTGGTTGGTTCACCAACCACAAAAGCGGTGAATCCCAGGTGCATCAGCCTCATAGCAAATGCTCTGGCAACGAGGCCAGATCTTCCAGCACCCATAACAAAGATCCTATTCGCTTTTAAGATGCTTCCAATCATCTCTTCGATCTTGCTCTTATCCAAACGATCAGCCGTTTCACTGATATGATCGACGATCACATTTATACAAGATAATAGCGAATTGCAGGACACATTCTCCTCAGGCAGTTTCAATACCCCCTTCATTCTTTGACTCTTCCTTCATCTCTATATCTTCTATCTTCCAACCTTCTATACCCTTAAATTCATCATATAGTAACCTGATCTTGGCATCATTACCATTCCAATGTAGGCTGATGTTTATATTTTTGGTCTTTAGATCTTCCATCAAGAAATCCACCAGTTGGTTCAGGGCTTTACTCTTTGAGAAAGGGACATTAAATATCGCTTTGTATAATTTTGGGAGACTTGCCTCCGGTGGATGATATTTCGCATAAGAAACGTATTTTGCATAAGAAACAAGGGTAAAACCTGCGTTTTCATAACTCTGGATGGTATCAAAAGTACACACGGCCTCGAATTCGCACTCGATACAGCTGTCCACCCTCGATATACCAAAAATTATCTTTCTAACAAGTTCTTTACTCGCCGTTCTGCCAAACCATATCTTTATCTTCCCGTATGTGCAGATCAAACTTAAGTTCTCACTGCCCATCTTAACTGTATGCAGGTCCTTCTCCACTTTATCGAGGTCAAGTTCAGTGGAATTTTTATAATCCATCATGTCTCATTCTCAATGGTAATAGTAACATGAACTGCGTTCAAACATAAATATTTTCAATTCGAAATCAAAAAAAATCAGATCGTCTTTCTATGTGAGTTTGGCCTGGTTGGCATACTCAGGGCCGACACAAATATAAAAGTTTTTAAGCTAAAACGATAACAGTTACCAGCTTTAGTGGCTGGAAAAATATGGAAAATGTAAAAAATATGAATTATGTAAAAAATCCGGAATATAAGAAATATCTTAAAAAAATTTCTGCTCTAACAGCGATCTTTCTTTTAGTCTCAGTCACCATCGTTTTCCCGGTTTCTGCAGCGCAAGTAACCATATCATACGCTTCTGTCGAACCTGAAGAGAGCATAACAGTACCAATATTGATCGATGGCGTTAATAGCCTCGCAGGTGCCCACATCCTCATGACTTATGATCCAACAGTGGTTCAGGTTACTGGTGTTGGCAACAGTGACCTGGATTTTGAGACATATAGAGATATTGACAACGATGGCGGTTACTTACGTTATGTTGCTGTAAATCTATTGAGTGCACTGGAAGGTCCAACTATAAAATTTGCTGATGTTACACTGAAAGGAGTGGGTGAAGCCGATGAGTTATGCACAATGGATATTATGATCATATCAATGCAGGACGAGGATTTTAATGAAATTCCATACACTGCAATCAACGGTACTTTCAGGACATACAACCCAACTCCAACACCCACATCTACACCAGCACCAACTCCAACAACCACATCTACAACAACTCCAACACCTACACCCACATCTACACCAACACCCATGTATACCCCATTCTTTATATGGCTCATTCGTTGGTGGCGGTAATTGGGAAGATAAGTATCAACATAAAAGAGACCGAAAGCCATATCTACAATAGGTCGTAGACTCTTAACGGGTGCTTGAAGAAAGGTACTTTTGATGGAGGACTTATCCCTTAATTTGTTTACATGACTCTAACTTTTGAATCAAATCTCTGGAAGGTATATCTTTTCAAGTTCTTTATTAGCCTGCACTTCATCGGCGGCGTAATTGTCCCATTCTTTACAGATTGGGGAGGTATAAGCTTCACTCAGGTCATGATCTTGCAGTCATGGTTTATGCTTTGGATATTTCTTTTTGAAATTCCAACTGGAACAGTCGCCGATTATTTTGGTAGGAAGCACTCTTTAGCTTTGGCAGCTATCGTTAATTCAATTGCTGCTATAGTATATGCAAGCACTCCAAATTTTTACATCTTCCTACTTGGCGAGGTGTTGTGGGCTTTGTCCGAGGCCCTGATATCAGGTGCCTCTGAGGCATTTGTCTATGATACCCTCATAATAATCGATGAAGAAGAAAGATCGAAAAAGGTTTTTGGTAGGGTTGAAAGCTTCGGTCTTTCGGGTATGATGATTGCTGCTCCAGTTGGTAGTGTTATAGCAGCCCAATTTGGTCTTCGTGCACCGATGTTGTTACTATTTATTCCCTTTACAATCGCATTTATCATTGCCCTAACGTTCAAAGAACCTGAGATGAGAAGGGAAGTGGAAAGGAAGAGTTACTTCAGCATTTTGAGGAAAGGAGTCAAGTTCTTTTATGAAGATAAAATTTTGAAGATCCTGGCACTGGATATGGTCTTTATCTTCTCTATCTCCCATTTTATGATATGGTTATACCAACCCATGTTGAAACAGGCTGGGGTTGGGATTGCCTATTTTGGGATAGTCGGCGCGGGTTTTGTGGCAAGTGAGATACTGATTATGAACAACTATGAGAGGCTTGAATATATACTTGGCTCGAAGAAACGTCTGATATTTTTCAGCTCAGTTATTACAGGGATCATGTTCGTCCTGGGCGGGCTTACAACATCAATTCCAGTGGTTTTGATGGCGATATTTTTGGGAGGTGGTTTTGGATTGTCAAGAAAACCTCTCTTTATCAGCTACATGAATAAGTACATTCCATCAGGGGAGAGGGCAACGGTTATTTCGACGATCTCCATGCTCATCAGCTTTGCTCTTGTTATTGCAAATCCCATCATCGGTCTATCGGTAGACTGGTCACTCAACTATACATTAATAATATTAGGATCTGCAGCCATTGTTTTTTCATTCATATCCAAGGTTGAAGAGGATCATCTGATCGATTAGTTACATACCAATCATACTCCCATGAAGATATCCTCTATTCCTCTTCGAGCAACCCAGCAACTGCATAAGCAGGAAATGTTACAGATATGTCTCTTCCGTACTTCTCCGAGATAGACAAACATTCCATATCAAGTCTACTTGCAGCCTCTTTTGCCAAAAACTCACCCAGCCCACATGCCACCATCCTCTTCAGGCCGGATCTATTCCTTATAGCCTCTATCGCAGAAGTTAACACCTTTATCTGCTCTTCTTTTACCTGCATAGTTATCATCTTGACATTCTCCTCGCCGAGCTCTAAAAGATCACAGCATACAACCCTAGCAAGCCTATTCATCGCCGAATTTCGGTCTTTTCCTTCTGCTTCTTCGTATGCATACCAGTCAGGGGGCTCACATGAATAGCAGTCAGATGAGATATCACCGAGAACCATGTAAGCATCTGCGGTTATTGCAAAAAGCTCGGATGAGGTTCTACAAGAAGCACTGTCCTTAAACCGAACTTCAGAGAGCAGTGCTGCAACATTGGTCCTCAAAACACCGTTATAGATAAGCTCACTGTTCTTTAACCTCTCAAAGTCGGTATTTTTCGCAACTGGTCTACCGTTAATAATTGGAATAACATCGGTTGTAGTGCTACCGATGTCAACAAATAACGCATTCTTCTCTTGCCTCCCTACAAAATTGGACGATGCGATCCAGTTGGCCGCAGAGAAACTGAGCGGATTTTCCTTTATATCATCTTCAAAAGAGCCATCGGTATTAAGAAATTTTGCTCCCGGAAATGTATCTTTTACAGTCTCGAATATGTACGAGATGCCTTCCTCTTTACTCTTAAAGCAATCGGAGAGTTCCCCCGTCATCACGACACCGACTGCAATAGGGCTGACTCTTCTCTTGAGATCTTTCAAGAGGGAATTGAGGTTCGAACCGGTCCAGAGGGGGAGATAGTGGGACTCGACAAAAGTGCCATCTGAGGAAGCAATTTTTGTATTGGCACCACCAATGTCTATACCTATAATCATAATTTTAACCTCATGCCGTCGTATCCGAGAGGAAGATCCTCTGAAGCCAGATCATGGGGCGGGAAAAGATGGCTTAAATGGGTCAGAATAAGCTTTTTTGCGCCCAATTCCTCTCCCAGTTCCATCGCCTCTTCCAGGTTCATATGTTTCATCACTTTGTAGTTGGGAGGTGTTATTGCATCGGCGATCATAATATCGGCCCCTTTCATGATATTAAGGCTCTTTGATGGGATCTCCTTTCTCGTATCGCCGGTTATTATCAATTTATTCTCTCCTTCTCGAACACATACACCGACACTGGTCTCTATTGTTGGGTGGTTCACCTCAAAAAGTGTAAACTCAAGCCCGATCAGCTCGAAAGGTTCATACAACTCCACTTCATTTCTCTTGTGCGTTATAAACCCCACATCATCGAGAATCTCATCTAGCGTCTCTTTTAATCCATATACGTTTATCCCTTTCTGTACTCGATAAAACTCCCCAAAACCTGCAAAATGATCGTAGTGCGGATGCGTCCAGATAACAGCATCTATACTATCGATCCCATTATCTATCAGTTGCCAGCGCAGATCCGGACTCGTGTCGATAAGAATTCTCCCTTCGTCAGATTCGATCATCACCGAGAACCGGCTTCTTCTACTCCTCCCTCCATTAAGCGCATCTTCACAGGCGGGGCAATGGCAACCAATCTTCGGTGTACCAACGGCATCGCCGGTTCCTAATAGAGTGACATCCATTCCTACTCGCGCCTACAACGTTGTGACTTCACACCCATCTTCCTGCACGATTACCGTGTGCTCTGCCTGGGACACAAGTCCATTACCGTCTTCTTTGAGTATGGGGAATGCATGCAGCACTTTTGCCTTCTCAAGCTGTTTTATCGCAAGATCGAGTCTGTCTATCGAGAGCCATCTCTTTGCAAATGGAAGAGTCTTGTACTTTTCTATCTCTTTTAGGAGTTCTCTTGCCTCGTGAGATCTGACCGGCCTCACCTTCTCGAGCTTATATATCTCAGGAAGCCCCCTCTCCGAGATTCTCCCTACACCATCCGTTGCAAACGGTTCTATGGCAATCACATCTCCTTTTTTTAAAATAATTCCCTTTGAGACCTTTCTATTTGGAATTGTGGGTGGAGCATGTTGATTATACTGTGCGAGTCCATGCCCTGTAAGGTTCATGACCGGCTTATAGCCATACCCTTCAATCGTTTCTTCTATGATCGTACCGATCTCTGCTGTACTTGTGCCTGCCTTGATGATCTCTATGGCCGAGGAGAGTGCTTTTTCAGCAGCTTCTACAATATCAGGATGATCGCTGAGATCTACCGTAATTGCCGTATCGGCGATATATCCATCCACGTGAACGCCTACATCGAGCTTTACCATGTCATTACCAAAGACAGCATCGTCATCCAGAGCAGGTGTGGCATGTGCCGCTTCATCATTTCGAGATATATTGCAGGGAAATGCAGGCTCTGCATTCTTCTCCCTTATCATCTCTTCAACGAACTCGGCAACCTCCAGCAGATGAACGCCAACCTCTACCTTTTTAGCAGCTTCGTTTCTAACCTGGCTCAGTATCTTTCCTGCCTGCCGATACTTCTCTAAAATCTCTTCCTTACCCTCTTCTTCATCGCGCATTCGAACACCTTTCACATTTGGGCTTCATAGAGACCCGGAATTACCCATCTGATCTACCTTCCAAAACACCAATATAAAGTATGTATTAATTATTTAAACGTTTGTGATTGGAAAGTGCGATCTCAATACAGGGATTTGGTTGATTGATCGATGAATAACATAAATATTTATGTAACATAAGGTATGATACTCTGGTGAGATGGTGATAAGATGCCTGGAATGTTGAGTTTTTTACTTAATAGAAAGATGCTTGGTGTACTTCTCAATGGAAGAAGACGCAGACTTGCTATGGGGATGAGAGATGGCGATCTGTTCTTGTCTGATCTCGATAAATACTCGGATAGAACAGCCATAATCTTCGGTGAAAAGAGATTCACGTATCAGGAGTTTAAAGAGAGGATCAACAGATTGAACAACGGCCTATACGATCTGGGAATTAAGAGCGGAGACCATATTGCGGCCTTACTCGGAAATTCGAACGCTTTTGCAGAGGTTATATACGGCACCGGCCTTGCAGGAATCACAACGACCCCGATAAACTGGCACTTAAAAGGAAATGAGATCGAGTACATCGTGAACAATTCGGATTCTAAAGCCATAATAATGGATGAGGAATTCTTAGAGAAGGTGATGCCTGTAATATCGGAATTCGAGTATGTTGAGAACTCCATCGTGGTTGGTGATAATGTTCCTGAGGGAATGTTGTCATATGAGGAGCTCCTGGCGAAATCCTCGGCGGATGAAATAGAGGACGTTGAAGGTAGTGGCGGCTTTATGCTTTACACATCAGGGACAACGGGCCGCCCAAAAGGTGCGCATACTACTGTTACTGAAAATGCATCCTCGTTGAGCGCGTCTGATGCGGCCGACTTCGTGCTGATGCTGGATAACTTCTTCTACGGATTCGATTTTCATAAAACCACAAATATACATCTAATCGCCGGCCCACTCTACCATGCAGCGCCTCTGTTATTTGCAGGCGTGACAATCGGTCTCGGGGGGACCCTTGTCATGATGAGGAAGTTCGATGCAAAGAAGGCTCTAGAGACCATAGAGAGGGAGAAGATATCGACTGCTTTCATGGCTCCAATCCTCCTCAAGCGTATACTCGATGTACCTGATAAAGAGAAATTTGGTGTAAGCTCGATGAAGGTTATAATATGCGCTGCAGCGCCCTGTCCAGCCGAGATAAAAAAAGAGATAAATGATTACTTTGGCCCGGTCTTTTACGAGTTTTATGGATCTACAGATGCCGGAATCAACACAATTCTACGACCCAAACACTATCTTCGTGATCCCGAAAAATATGGGAGTGTAGGAAAAGTTGCGCCTGGTAATATGATAAGGATTATAGGTGATGATGGTAAAGAGGCCCCCGTGGGCGAGGCTGGTGATTTATACCTTACAAATTCCATGGTCAGATTCCTTGAGTATTACAAGGACCCGGAGAAGACAAAAAACTCTTTTTTTGATATTGATAATATGAGATACTTCATCGAGGGCGAGATAGCATCTGTTGATTCTGATGGCTTCTTCTACATACTGGACAGAAAGAAGGACATGATCATCAGCGGAGGAGTCAACGTATATCCGGCAGAAATCGAGGAAGTTATTCATCTGCACCCTTCGGTTCTGGATGTTGCCATAATCGGAGTACCTGATCCAGATTGGGGTGAGGCTGTGAAAGCATTTGTCGTACTGAAGGAGGGACTTGACGCTACAGATGACGAGATAATCAAATTTTGCGATGAACGTTTGGCCGGTTACAAAAGACCAAAATATGTAGATTTTATCAGCGATATACCCCGGCATCCCGATGGCAAACTATTAAAAAGAGAGCTCAAGGAGATGTATGGGGTGAATAACTGAGTGTCAAGTGGAAGACCCCATCGTTGACAGAAAGTCGCTTATCTTCGCCTCAATCTCCATTTCCATATCTTCAAGGTCAACTCCGGCATATACCATCTCAAATAAGCTTTAAATAACAACAAACCTTTCTGCATGTCCACCTACAATAACCAAAAAAATTAACTAATGGAAGGTGAATAACAACATGAAATATGAAAAGCACCACTTTCCCATTCATTGTTAAATCGGCTGACGGTTTATCAATGGAAGATGTAATTAAGTTATTCGAAGATCCTCCTATTTTCTACGAAAGAATATTACCACCAATAAACCAAGCTTTATTAGGAGGATCAGGAAGTGGGAAGACGATGATTTTGAGGTCTTTGTCTCTACCTGTTCTGTCAAAACGATTTGGCTTAGAAAAGTTACAATTTTTATTAACATACACGTAATAAAGATGACTATGAAAAACGATAAAAGGAACACATTAGAGGAATATGATGAAATTGTAAAGGAGATCAGAGAACTTATGATCGCAAAGAACACAGACTATGGTGATTCATGGCAAGAAATGCGACTTCCTTCCATTACAGATCAGATAATCGTTAAAGCCTACAGAATACGGCAATTAGAAGAATCTAAAGAGCCACCTAAAATCTCTGAAGGTGTAGAGGCTGAATACAGAGATATTATAAATTATTGCATATTTGCATTAATAAAATTGAGAGAAGAAAAAGAAAGAAGAAGGAAAGAGTGACAATGCTCTTTATGTGGAGGGGGAGCATAATACATCTAAGAAAAAATGGATCCATTAAAGTTAAAAGAGAAATGTAGATTTTGCTTTCCGCCGGATAAAGAAAGGATATTGAAAAAGACAAAAAATTTCTACGTAATGTTATCTTTGGGTCCAATAGAAGAAGGACACATGCTAATTATTACAAAAAAGCATATCCCATTATTTCAAAGTCTCTCGGAACATCTGGTAGCCGAATTTTTAGCTATTAAGGGGATTGTTAGGGAGATACTCAAAAAAGAATATGGCGACTGTATATTTTTTGAACACAATTTATCCAGTACGAGTATCACAAAAAGAGATACACCTCACGATTATCATGCGCATTTACATTGTGTCCCAACCGATGTGGACATCTTGGAAGACATCAAGGAAGTTTTAACACCTATTCATGTAGATAATTGGTATGCTTTGGGAGATCACGCAAGGCGATTTAGTGAAAGTATATACTACGAAAGTAATAGTGGAGATATGTATATTTTTTCGGTAAATAAAAATCTTCCCGGGCAATTTCTTAGATATCTACTTGCAAAGAAATTGGGAGTTCCTAAAAGGGCTGATTGGACAATATACTTAGGATGGGGGGATATTTTTACAGCAAAAAAGAAATTAACACCCTTATTTGAAGAGGAGGAACTAAAACGAGTTTAATAGTTATAAAAATATCTGATATCGAACACGCTATTAATAAGTCGATAAACACTTTGATAGACACTTTTAAAAGCGTTACCAGTAACAGAGGAGGCGAGGAGATAGGAGGGTGGCATCAGTTTATATTTGACAACAAGATAGGCGCAGTGGCAACAAGTCAAGGTATAGCCTCTTTTGCATACTCTGAACTCATTTCAAAACCCTCAATATCATCTTGATTGATGCCAGATTAACCACAGCCATGAAACATACCTCCAAGCGTTCAAACCTCACCATAACTCTTTTAAAAGACTCTATCCAT
>JAXHTJ010000085.1:0-10124 GCA_034190245.1 Halobacteriota archaeon
GCACCCGAACTTAAATCAAAGATCGATCTGCTCTGGGACAAGTTCTGGAGTGGAGGTCTCTCCAATCCGCTCACCTCGATAGAGCAGATGAGCTACCTGATCTTTATGAAGCGACTTGAAGATATGGATGTTGCCGAAAAGAGGAGGGCGCTTGCCACCGAGCAGGAGTTCGGATCAGTATTTGAGGGGGAAGGAAATGAGGAATGCAGATGGTCGGAATGGAAGCATATGCCTGCCGAACAGATGCTTGCTCACGTCCGAGATAAGGTCTTTCCCTTTATAAAGGACGTACATGATGGGGAGAAGACTCTATTTTCAAGCCAAATGAAGGACGCGGTCTTTCTCATTCCGAAGCCTTCGCTATTGAAAGAGGCCGTATCGATACTTGATGATATGGATATAACAGCACAGAACAGAGACACTCAGGGAGATATCTACGAATACCTTCTGAGCCAGCTGAAGACTGCGGGAAAGAACGGCCAGTTCAGGACGCCAAGGCATATTATACGTATGATGGTGGAACTTGTAGGTCCTGATATCGGGGACAAAATATGTGATCCGGCCTGTGGGACCGCAGGATTTCTGATCAACGCTTACGAATATATTTTGAGGAAGCACACAAGTCCGGATATAGTCAAAGAAGACGAGGAGGGGGAGTTCTATGACCTGATCGCGGACAAAATTACTGACAGCAGGCAGTGGGACTATCTGAAGAAAGAGACGTTATACGGCTACGATTTCGATTCCACCATGGTGCGAATTTCGCTTATGAACAGCGTTCTGCATGGAATCTCAGGAGTAAATATAAAGTATTACGATACACTCTCCAAGCGATACAACGAGGAGGATAAATACACCGTTGTTCTGGCCAATCCACCTTTCAAGGGAAGCATTGACAAGAGCGACATAAACGATATGCTCACTATCAAGACGACAAAGACAGAGCTTCTCTTTGTCGAAAGAATGATGAGGTTGCTTCAGATCGGTGGCCGTTGCGGTGTAATTGTTCCCGATGGTGTGCTCTTCGGATCTTCAAAGGCCCACAAGGCACTTAGAAAGCTTCTACTTGAAAACAGCCAGACGGAGGCGGTAATATCGATGCCCTCAGGTGTCTTCAAACCATATGCAGGAGTATCTACGGCAGTCCTGATATTCACAAAAGGTGGTAGTACAAAGAGGGTCTGGTTCTATGATATGACCTCAGACGGCTACTCACTTGATGACAAGAGAACATTCATAGACGGGAAGGGGGATATTCCCGACATCATAGAGAAATTCAAAAGAAGGAGTGAGGAGGAGTTCGAGGATAGAAGGGCAAAATGCTTCTTTGTACCTTCAGAAGAGATCATAGAGAACGATTATGACCTGAGCATCTCAAAATACAAGGAGATAGAGTATGAAGAGGTGCATTACGATCCGCCGGATGTTATTCTTGATAGAATTGAGGAAGTTCAGCATGAGATTGATAAAAATTTAAAAGAATTGAGAGAGATGTTGCCAAGAGATGGGTAATATTTGAGGGCATTTTCAAAGAACCTCAACATAACACCTAAATGTTTAGAACGCCTTGTCCCTTCCGAAGACAAGCCAGGATCACGATCCCCTTCGCATACCCTGCCGCCCCATTAGACGAAATCGTTAAATTTTTTAATCCCAAAAACATAGGATATATACATAGAAAAGGGGTGCAATATTGGAACAATCTAAATTCGAAACCCGAAATTTATGGCTATTCTTTTTAATTGCATTTGCTTTTACATGGCTATTCTGGATACTCGAAGCCCTGGCCATGCAGGGAAGATTGGGATCATCAATTATTACCGATTTTCTCCTCAGCTCTTATAATCCAGCTGCATGGGGTCCATTTGTCGCCGCTTTTTTACTCACATACCTGCGGACAGGAAAAGACGGCGTAACAAAACTCTTGAGAAGGGGCATAGATTTTAGATTTAATAAAGTTTGGCTTATCCCCACCTTATTTTTATGGCCTGCCATCATGATAGGAGGACTTCTTGTGGCAACACTTGCCGGGGATGATATTCCAGAGCTACTCTGGGCATCTGACCCCTCTATGATTGCAGTTTACTTTTTCACAGTCCTATTATTTCAGGGGCCACTGCAAGAAGAGTTCGGCTGGAGAGGATATGCTCTCGATCGGCTTCAGGCCCGGTTTAATGCGCTTAATTCCAGCGTAATCCTTGGATTGATGTGGGGCCTTTGGCATTTCCCTTATATGTTCACGCAAGGTGAGGAGGTGGTTTATCAAAATCTGTGGGGTTTTATGCTTTCTACAATCTTGCTTACGATATTATTCACGTGGTTGTATAATAACACGGGTGGCAGCATCCTGGTTGCCCTCATATTTCACACCACGTTCAATTATTCAGCTCAGATGTTTCCAGCCCTGGAAACCGAAGCAGGCAGTTTCATTTACATGATCTCCCTTATTGCTGTGGTTATAGCTGTAATAGTAATTTGGAGACCTAAAAGGCTCGTTCGTGAAAAACAGATTAAAAAGACTTCGCCTAACAGCGGATAAAATGAAAATCTAAGATTTCACCAAATTGCGTTCGGCAACGTCTTATATGCTGGAAACGTTATACGCCATATTTTCGGCCAAACAAAGAGATATATATGAATAATGAATTAGCAAAAAAAATTAAACAGATATGCAAAAGTGATATCTATGAAATAGGATTTGCTTTTTTATCTGGCTTACTTGATTCAAAATGGAGTAAATATAGCTATGGAATCTCATTCATCAGAAAGCTTGATAATGATATTATTAATGAGATAGAAGATGGACCAACTATTGAATATTATAATCACTACAATGAAATTAATGATGAACTGGACAAAAAGACTGGTGAAATTGTATCATTATTAAAATTAAATGGTATAGAAGCAGTTGCAATAAAAACAACAGTAGAAGATGAAGAGCTAGATGACGAATGGGCCACGAATAAGACTTGCAAGTATACTCACGTCGTCAAGCGTTTCAGTAGTTGGGGACCCGGTAGATATAAGTTATTGCGGTAATTGTGATGTATGTGTAAAAAATTGCCCCGCTCAAGCTGCAACTGGAGAACTTTGGACAATTAATATTGACAGAGATAAATTTTATAATCCTTTTAAGTGCAGACAGTATGCAATGGAAATATCAGGAAAAAGAATTGAGAAAGAGATTAGTTTATGTGGAATTTGCATGTCTGTGTGTCCAAAAGGAGAAAGGTAAACTGTCCGAAGATACAGGGTTCAACAACGAATATGCGGCTTTGCCCAAATTGCCTGTCCAACTTCGCATAGTCGCAAACTTTGCACGACAGGTGAAAATTAATGAGCAGGACAAAAACACAAAAATAAAAATGGAGGAATTATGTATGAAATCCTTTAATGAATATATCAATGAATATAGAAAACAGATAGATAAGGGCGATATTGTAGAAGCATATAAAGGCTTGATGGATTATATAATGAATTTGAGAATGCATTTTAAAAACAAACATCCAGATTATTTTGTATCTGGGAGTATCTATTATGGATATATGGACATGACATATTTTTCCTTTACCCCTGAATCATTAAAAAGTAGAAAATTGAAGATTGCGATAGTTTTTATTCATGAAAAAATTAGATTTGAGGTTTGGTTAGCAGGACATAATAAACAGATTCAAGCAAAATACTGGAAATTGTTTAAGGAGAGCGATTGGAGTAAATATCGCATTCCATCAACTACAAAAGGTGTTGATTCTATCATTGAGCACACTTTAGTTGACAATCCAGATTTTAATGATTTAGATACTTTAACAGAGCAAATAGAGATAGGGGCATTGAAATTTATTAAAGATGTTGAGACCTTCTTATCTAAAATATGATAAATTTTTTGATCAAACGCTTGGCATAACCCCTAACTATTCAAATCCATCCAGTCCATTTAGTATCAATGGGTAAACCTTGTCATGGGCATTCTTTCCAACTAAAATATTGATATGACCGAAACCAGAAAGGATGTGTAACTTTGCATTCCCATGGGATTCGTTCACTTTATTGAAACTTTCGGTTGTATTTTCCGGGGTTGCAAAGAGGTCCCTTGTGCCGGTGATGAAGATCATGGGGACGTCGATCTTGTCGAACCGCTCCCAGTAAGATGGCGGTGTCTCCGAACCATAGTACTCTATATTTCCTTCCCTGCCATAATCGTGTCTCGCAATTTCGCCCCTACTTACATAGTCGAGAAAATCAAGAATTACGTATCGTGATTCGCTTGACATCATATTAAGCATTTTAGGTCGATTTCCGCCTCCCGTGTATTGGAATGGGGGTGCCGGGAGATGATCGATGGGGGTTGAATTTAAAAACTTCTTAAGATAGGGTGAGCTACCCATTATTCTCTTTATGTTTGGTGAGAAATGACTTGGTGATGCAACCGAAATTACACCTTTAAAATCCGTAGATCCGGATCCATCAATAGCATGAGCATAAGCCAACCAGCCCCCCATGCTTCTACCTATCCACGACACTTTACTCGAACTTGTGACCTCTTTAATCTTGTTTATGAGTGCTGGTGTGTCATGCTGTATAAGATCATCTACAATGAAACTCCAATACCCATCGGCTTTCTGGCTATAGTCCCACCTATTCTCCTCCTTTACAAAATAACCCTTACTATTTCCATGACCCCTGACATCAACAACCCAGGCATCATACCCCCTATTTGCCAAGTATCTTGCTAAACTGTTCTTCTCATCTTCTGAGATAAGATACTCATAACTGTTTCCTGATAGCCCATGGCACATTATAACCGGGCCTTTGTCACCACCATTCAGCCTCTGTAGTACCAACCTGTACCCATCATCTGTATCGGCCGTATGTTGCTCAATTTCATCCATTTTTAACCCTCTTACCTCTACAATCTCCCTAAATTAACATCTGAACACCATTAACAAATATTAATGTTTTTCGATTTGATTGCGGCAAAAAATCAAAATTATATACCATAACTTCCGCCGTAAGGCGGAGGTGACGTATCGTAAAGAAGTGGATATACGTCGCGCAAATGATGAAACTTTTTGAAGTTTCTTGGTAAAACTTTATATCACAACACCCCCAATTACTTGAGGATGGAAAAATTAATTATTACAGCAGCACTAACAGGAGGGGAATTTGTTTCAAAGGCACTGACTAAATACGTGCCTTGTAAAACAGAAGAGATAGTCGAGGAGGTCTGCAAATGTTACAAGGAAGGCGCAACTGTTGTACACCTGCACGCTAAAGAGCCAAGACTGGGAGTTCCACACCCAAAACCAAACTCTGTTCTGCCAGACTATGTTAAGCAGATAAGAGAGAGTGAAGCATCTGACATTATCATCAATATAACCACTGGCGGCGGAAGAATGGCAGATCCAAAGAAGCTTGATCAACTGATGAAAGAGAGAATGGGTTTCGACCAAGAGTTATCCTCTCTAAATATGGGTTCTATAAACATATGGGAGGACATGGGAAATCGTGGACTGAGAAGCTTTGTTTTCAGTAACACACATCCGACGATAGAGAAGTGGTCAGGTTTTATGTATGAGAATAATGTGAAGCCAGAGCTTGAGGTCTATGACACGGGTATGATAAATACTGCCAAGAAAATGGTTGCCGAAGGAACATTAAAGGAACCCCTTTACATTCAATTTGTCATGTTTGGCGGCCTCTCCTGCATGTCACCGACATTAAAGACTTTGATATACTGCGTGGACAGTTTACCTGAAGGTTGGAAGTGGTCTGTGTGTGCACCAGGAAGGACAGAGATGGAGATGGCAGCCGGATCCATAATACTTGGAGGCCATGTCCGGGTTGGTTTTGAAGATAATATATATCTCGAAAAAGGTGTTCTTGCAAAGAGCAATGCCGACCTTGTGGCAAAGACTGCCCGTATAGCAAAAGAACTTGGACGAGAGGTAGCTACACCCGACGAAGCAAGGGAAATTTTGGGATTAAAAAAGGCTTAAATAGCCTTTTCTATCTCCTCAATAGCATCTGGATTTTCTACCGAAGAAGTGTCCCCAACGTCTCTTTTTAAGAACTTTCTCTTTATTACTCCACGTAAGATCTTTGCTGATCTTGTCTTTGGAAGGGCGCTTACGAATTTGATATCTTGAGGCCGTAAAGTCTTTCCCATGCTTGCTACCACATGCCCTTTAAGAATTTCTCTCAGCTCTTCACTCGGATTGAAAGAGGAATTCAGTACAACGAAGCAAACGATATCTTCACCCTTTATCTCATGAGGCACTCCAATTGCTGCAGCTTCTGAAACGGCCGGATGCTGGATGAGAACGGCTTCTATTTCGGCCGGTCCCACCCTTCTTCCTGAGACTTTCAAGGTATCGTCTGCTCTTCCCTGAAGGAACCAGAAACCATCATCATCTACAATAGCCCAATCGCCGTGATACCAGATATTGTCCCACTTTGAAAAGTACGTCTCAATGTATCTTTTGGGGTCTTTTAAAAATCCTTTTGTCATCGACGGAGCAGGTTTTTTGCAAACAAGGTAACCTATCTCCCCTCTTACCGGTTTTCCATCCTCGTCAAATACATCAATATCCATACCAAGACCGGGGCCTCTGAGCGTGCATGGTTTTAGGGAAGTTATTGGAAGCGGCGACAAAAAACATCCAATAATCTCTGTGCCACCGGATATGTTAATTATGGGACATCTCTTTCCCCCAATCTTTTCAAAGAACCACATGTATGAATCGGGATCCCATGGCTCGCCCGTTGAACCAAGTATCCTCAAACTTGATAGGTCGTGCTTTTTAACCCATTCATCACCTGAGCGCATAAGTAGTCTTATAGCCGTTGGCGATATCCCAAATGTTGTTACACCATGCTTTTCAACCATCGTCCATAGCCTATCCGGTTCGGGGTAGTTTGGAGCACCTTCAAAGATCAGTAACTTGCCCCCGAAGTTATGAACGCCTATAATCTCCCATGGCCCCATCATCCATCCGATATCCGTTACCCAGAAGAAGGTGTCATCTGGTTTGACATCGAAGTAATATCCAAGCTCTTTTGCGATCTGGGCCATGCAGCCAGCATGAGTATGAACGGTGCCTTTTGGTCTTCCTGTTGTTCCAGAAGTATAGATGATTATAGACGTGTCTTCTGAATCCATCTCTTCAGTTGTGCACTCTTTTGATTGGTCCTTCACAAAATCATCCCACCAGACATCCCTGTTTTCTTGCCATGGTGTGTCGATATCAAGCCTTTTGTAAACGATGACTGTTTTTACTGTAGAGACATTCTTTAGCGCCTCATCAGCCACCTTCTTTATCTCAACTGACTTTCCTCTTCTCAAGGAACCGTCAGCAGTAAATAGAACCTTTGCTTCGGAATCTTCTAGCCTTGTAGCAAGAGCCGAGGCACCAAATCCTGAAAAGACCGGTACAAATATTGCCCCAATCTTAAGGCAGGCGTACATAACAACGACTATCTCAGAGACCATTGGCATGTATACACCGACAGCATCGCCTTTTTTGATCCCGATGCTCTTCAGGCCATTTGCCAGCACATTTACTTTTTCGTACAACTCTAAGTAGCTCAATTTTTTTATTTCTTCCCCTTCTCCTTCCCATATACATGCAACATCATCTTTTCTTTGTGATTTTGCATGACGATCAAGGCAGTTATGAACTATATTGATCTTGCCTTTTAAAAACCACTTTGCCCAGGGAAGGCCAGAAGATAAATCCAGAACCTTTTCATAAGGCCTAAACCACTCTACATCCAGATCTTTTAGTGCTGCATCCCAGAACCATTCGATATCGTCTGTGGATCTTTTTATAAGCTCCTCATAGCTTTTTATGTTATAATTATTCATGAATCGCTTTATATTACTGCTATCTTTGTACCCTCCATACGGCTCCCAGATTATTTCCACCATGAAAAGTTCTAAGGATAGCAAGCTTTATAGCATTATCTGTAGCTCTAAATCTTGGGGCTCGTAACTCAGTGGAAGAGTGCTGCCTTCGCGAGGCAGAAGCCACGGGTTCAAATCCCGTCGAGTCCAATCACAACCTTTTTACAAAAGCTTGACCAAAACTACGACCTATGACTTCGCCATAGGCCATCTCTGCCTGCGGCGGAATTATAAAGCCTTTTTAATGGGGAAGAGCTACCTCGCAGTGGGCGACAGTTTTTAGATGGGGTAAAGTAGATATTATTGGAAGAGCTGGTATATGAAAATAAGGGAAGTTCGGACAGATGGATGTATATACGCAATATTGCAGATATACCTCGAAAATGGAAAGATATATGCAATTCGGATATAATGCCAAATTGGGGAGATATACGACATTTCAAATACCATGAATGATATAATGAATAATCCAGCAATTTTATCAGCAATTATCGCAGCACTTGTCTCACTGAGTGTTGCTATTATTTCCTATTTTGCTAATCGCCGAAAATTACGATCGGACAGAGAAGCATTAGAAATTCAGCTTAAACGGAATTTTACTGAAAAGTTGTATGACAAACGGCTAGAAATTTACCCTCTTGCATTTGAAATTACAGATAGTTTACGTGGTGAGCACCTATTTGGTGGTAAATTCCAATGTAGTGACATCGAGATTATAAAAAAAACAACTGGAGGATTGGCATAAGAAAAAAGCAGGTTTTTTATTGTCTGATAAATCTATAAAGGCTTACTACAACATTCTAGACACTTTAAAATCCGCTCTAGGAAACGTTGAGAATACATCTTTTTCTGAAGACAAGTTAAAAGCCATTTATAAATCCAAAAATGAGTTTCGGCGATCTCTTCGTCAAGATATGGGGTTATTATATGTTGAGGAAAGAATGAACTAAGCATAGAATCGCAACGTCGTATAACCACGAATAAAAGGAAAATCAAAAATTTCTCCAAATTTCCTTCAGCAACTTCTTTTATCCGTAATCATTATCTGCTAATTGCAGCTTCGATGTCACAAAACATTAATATTGAGCTAAGGTATTTCATAAATAAGGAGAAATAAAATGCTTCGAGTTACTACCCTCATAACAAAAGCTAGTGTCCGTGAACAAACCGAAATGTAGAATCTGATATCACATTTAGGAGATAAAGGTCATCTACCCGTAATACGTAGCATGTTTACAGGTATGTTAAACTCAGCTAAGATGCCAGAGCCTAATGAACAGCTAATTACAAAGATGATTAGTCAGGCCCCGCGATACCCATTTATAGGAAGACCAGAATTTGGAGGAATTTTGGGAGATCTTTTTTTCACCGATAAGTTAGTTTACCTCTTGGCCCCAATTGAAACAGAAATGTTACAGGCAGCATTTATCGGGCATGAAGAACTGGAAGAAGCTTTGCGAAATTTTTGTGCAGATGTCGAGAAGGGTATAACAACTCGATTTGATGGTAGAAGAGTCAGAGGAATGGAGTTTGACTGGAAGATTCAAGGGTTGTGCTCTTCAAGATCCTATAGGCGCCGTTATCCCACCTTTGTTGAAGAATTTTTTGAAGAAGAGCCTGAGCGTGCGGAACTCAAGGGCACAGAGCCAAAATATAGCCTTGAAGATGTTAAGGCAACCGAGTTTTTAGTGGATACCGATGTAAGGACGGTTTATGCTGAAATTAGCTCAAGTAGGTAAAATGGTAAGTAAAGACGCTCTTGAACTTGCGAAAACAGATATCCTTCAGCATCTTCTTTCTTTGGGATTGATAGCAGAAGAGTATTTGCTGACATGCAAACAAGATCAGCACACTATTTGCGTTGTTCCATCCAAAAAACATCTCACTAAAGAACCTATGGCTCCTCTCCTTTGCAGCGTTTGTGGGCGTTCTTTTCCTGAAGAGAACCTCCAACTGATTTATACTATTACAAAAATAGGCAAGAGGTTAGCTGAGGGTAGTTTATGGATGTCTATTTGGATTACAGAACTTCTCAAAGAAAGTGGAGTAGGAAAAGGAAGTATAAAATGGGGATTGGAAGCCAATGGTGAAGAGCTTGACATCATGGTGGAATATTTTGATTCTCGTCTTTTCTTTGAACTCAAAGACAGAGAGTTTGGTCTAGGGGATGCTTATCCTTTCGTTTATAGAATATCTACTACATCACCTCCATATTAACATA
>JAXHTJ010000086.1:0-10028 GCA_034190245.1 Halobacteriota archaeon
AACCTCGAATAAAAACACTAAAATTGGATGGAAATTTTCAATAGTAAAGTATAAGCCGTATCATAGCTAAACGAAGAGCAACTTTTAAATACAACCTTTTGTAAAAAGGTTGGTCAATAAACTTCAAGAAGTTTCTATAGGAACCTTTGGATTAAAGTTTAATTACTTAGTCTCATCGGATATTGAAGAGATATTGAAGAGAGGAAATATTATATGGCATCAGAAGATACATCGGGTGAACCGCAAGACGATATTCAACACATAGTGAGAATTGCTGACACGGATTTGGATGGGAAGAAGAGTGTTCAGTATTCGCTCACAGGTCTAAAAGGCGTAGGTATACGATTGGGTAGAATAATTGCTCAGACCGCTGGCATAGATCCAAGTTCAACTATGGGCTACCTCTCAGAAGAGCAGATCAATTCCTTAAAAGGTGTTATTGGAGATATTGAAAATAATCTCCCTGTATGGATGTTCAACAGGAGAAGAGATTTCTATACTGGAGAGAACAGACATATTGTTGGCACGGATCTGTTACTCTCATTGCGTGAAGATATCAATCTAATGAAGAAGACGAGGAGCTATAAGGGCATAAGACATGAGAGAGGTCACAAGGTTAGAGGTCAGAGGACCAAATCTACGGGGAGGGGAGGAGCCGTAGTTGGTGTTAGCAGAAAGAAGAGTAGGTGAAAGGAGTAGCATTTATGGGATATCCTGGAAAGTGTAGAAAAAGTTATGATACGCCGGCACATCCCTGGCAAGCGCAGAGGATTGAAGAAGAGGCTGAACTTGTTAGAACTTATGGCTTGCGCAATAAAAGGGAAGTCTGGAAAGCAGAGAGTTCGCTCAGGAGATATAGGCGACAAGCAAGGAGGCTTCTTGCAGAAAGTTATGCTGCGAAGTTGAGTGTTCATACAGAACGTGAGATGGAGAACTTCCTCAACAGCCTAAAGAGGAGAGGTATTTTAAAGGGTGATGCGGTTCTTGATGATGTTTTATCATTAACCACAGATAATGTACTTGAGAGGAGGCTTCAGACGCAAGTATGTCGGAAGGGACTTGCCAGTACGATGAAACAAGCACGCCAATTTATTATTCATGGTCATATTATGGTGGGTGGTAGAAAGACAACTGTTCCCAGTTACCTTGTAGATGGTATCGAGGACTCTCAAATAGAGTATTATGTTGGTTCACCACTACTCGATGAGTCCCACCCGGTTAAACCAAAAATTGAGGAGTGAAAAGAATGGCAGATGGGAAATGGGGGGTTGTGCATATACATGCTTCGTTCAACAACACCATCATTACGATAACGGACCTAACCGGTGCTGAAACAATTGCTAGAGCTTCAGGCGGGATGATAGCAAAAGCGGCTAAAGATGAGAGTTCTCCGTATACAGCAATGAAGATGGCGTCGCTGGTGGCAGAAAAAGCCATGGAGAAGGGGGTAACAAAGGTTCATATCAAGGTCAGGGCACCTGGTGGGAATAGGCAAAGGAGCCCTGGTCCCGGTGCACAAGCAGCAATAAGGGCACTTGCAAGGGCAGGACTGCGTATTGGAAGAATCGAAGACGTTACTCCTATACCCCACGACGGGACAAGACCTCGTGGTGGTAGGAGGATCTGATGGAGATAGAGGTTATAGAATTATCCGACTCATCGGGTCGTTTTATATTATCCGATGTGTCAACATCATTTGCAAATGGAATTCGCAGAAGCATGATCTCTGAAGTGCCAACTATGGCTATTGATGAGGTTAATATCTACGAAAACACATCAGTACTCTTCGATGAACAAATAGCCACGCGTTTGGGATTAATTCCTTTAAAAACGGATTTAGACACGTATGTTGAACCTGAAAATTGCCAATGCGATGGTGGATGTGCAGTTTGCCAGGTATCTTTGATGCTCAGTGTAGAAAGTCCTGAAGAAGTACCAAAAAATCAAAAAACAGCTACAAGAATTGTTCACTCTGGTGACTTTGTCCCAAGCGATCCAAATGTGGTACCGGCCTTTGATAAAATCCCGATAATCAAACTCATCACAGCCATCCCAAGAAAAGATAGAACCAGTATATCACGCCAAAAGATTGTACTCGAAGCGATTGCCCGCTTAGGAAAGGGGAGCGACCATGCAAAATGGCAAGCTGCTGTTGCATGCGGTTACAAGAATTTGCCAAAGATTGTTATCAAAAATTGTAATGGTTGTGGAAAATGCGTTGAAGTATGTCCGAGGGACATTCTCGTATTAAACGGTGAGCTTAGCGTTATAAATGATGCCGAATGCTCTCAATGCAAGCTATGTGAAGAGACGTGCGATATCGATGCGATAAAGATCGATAAGGATGACAACGCATTTGTGTACGATTTTGAAACAGACGGATCCTTATCAGCGAAAGAATTGGTCTTGAGGGCAGCAGATACGATAAAGGAAAAAGCCGAGATGATGATCAAGTTTTTTGATGAAGAATAAATATCTTGGCATTGTCATATCAACTTCAATTTACTGAAGTGCTTCTCTAAGATATACCAGGTGGAGCTAAAAGGCACTGATATATTCATTCAATCAGATCACGGTGTGGTAAAGGTGAGGATTTTAGTAGCGAGGTGAAATAGATGTCAGAAAGAAGAGGTATTAAAAAACTGAGAGGTGACAAATTGGTATGTCCTTCGAGAAGAGGCGAAGGGCATTGCTGTGTTATCGACTGGGGGGAGTATAATTTCATCTGTCCACACTTGGTTGGAGTCTACTACAAAGGCGAATTTTATGACAAAAACTCCGATGAATTTAAAAAAAGATTCGATGAAGATGAAATTGACAACAGTCAATTGGAATGGGCATGCTCAAATCCCCTGCCGACCTGGATTCGACTGAGAAAGATAATAAAAGAGGGAAAGCAGATCATTTAGCCCTTTATGTTGCTTTAAGAAGCATTTTTCAAAAACGAATGGTTAATATAATTTTAACTACGATTGTAATCATAAGAAGAATCTTTAAAGGCAAAGAATTGACATGGAAGGATTGGAGTTTTTCATAGAGTTGCTTGTTGTTGCTTTTACCGCAGGGGCCACCCGTGGATTTGTCGTCTGTACGACGACCTGCGGACCAGTGCTGGCATCTTATGTAGCCACCGAATATGATAGAGGGTGGCTGAATGGACTGAAGGCTGGTTTGATCTTCAATTTACCAAGAATAGCCCTGATCACCATAGTTGGGGCGGTTTTGGGGTATCTGAGCAACATACTCATCAGTCCATGGTTTGAGGATTCTCTTGCAAGCTTATTTGTATTTGGATATATCATCTTTGCCATTTATGTGATCTTTCTTGGACTGGGAATGTACGGCAAGACTAAAGAGCATACTCATGGCCTCTTGCACAGAGCATTAACAAGGATCAATAGCCATTATTCAAATAAAAATGGCGTATTGTTATTCATGGGATTTCTTATAGGAGCTGTCTGTCTGCTCGAGGTGAGTATACTGGACGCCGTTATACTATCAACAGCCTCTGGCATCTTTGGAGCATCAACTGGAGTTCCAACAATGATAACAGGTGCGCTGACCATGTTTGTATTTGGTCTCGGTTCGATGGTGCCACTCCTTTTGATTACCATCGGTAGTGGAGAGATATCAACTTTCATACCGGACAAAGAGATCCTGAACAAAGCTAGATCAATGATGGGTGTCGTATTGATCATGGTGGGCATCTTTATCATATTTTCCAGGTACCCTGCTATTCTGGTTATGCTCCAGTAAAATCGATAGATATTGAATCGATCTGATATTGTGTCATTCTATGCCGATCAATTCCTCTATTATCGGTTCACCAGTGGAAAATGATGAAGGCTCCACCCCCTCGTACCTTATTGGGCAATGAGGCGCCTTTGTTGAATACCAATAAAAGACCGATGGAATAAATCTGGATGCCAGCCGCTCAGCAAGTGAGTAGAACGCCTGAGGAAAATTAAATCCCGCCGGTAGCTGATCCATCAAAGAGCCGATATCCGGAGTCCACTCCACCTTATAGCACTCAAAAGTCCCTGCAGGCACAGTGATAGTCTCCTTTCCTTTTGCAGTAGTTGCATTCAGTTTAAAGGTTCGGTCCATCATTATTATGTTGAGGCTCACCTTGCTCTTTGGGTCAAATGGCCCTCCCCTGAGATACAGACTCATAGCGCCAGGAGAGGCGCAGCAATTTGATGGCATATCCATTCCTTCATAGTTAATCTTTACATCGGACCTCATCTTTCCATCTTCTCTTTTTGTAATCGTATGTCGGGAGATCGGTTTTAAGATCTCTGCCATCTCCATGAAAGACGTCTCTTCAGTAACTTCTCCATCGATAGATTCGGTCTTGAGGTGGACTTTATAGTAATCTTTCCCATCTTCTGAAATCCTATTGACAAGATGGGTCCTGTAACCGATTACCTCGTCAGTCTCCTGCTTTATGATTCTGAACTTCATGGTCTCCCCATCTGGAATCAAGGGGGTTTTCAAAATGATCTCTTCAGAGTCTGGCATTTTTCCCTCTCTTTCTTATTTGAAAAATAGATTGTACCACTCATTTAAAATAATTGCTAAAACTACCCCACACCATCTGCCGGTTCCAGTGAGAGGTGTTAATCAATGCTAATCAATTCCTCAATTATCGGTTCACCCATGGATGATGAAGATGATGAATACTCTACACCCTCATACTTCACTGAATGGTGAGGCGCTTCCACTGCATACCAATTGAAGATCGATGGCATAAATCGAGATGCAAGCCGTTGAGCAATCGTGTAAAATCCGGAAGGAAGATGAAATCCTGTTGGAAGCTGATCCATTATAGAGCCGATATCGGGAGTGAGCTCCACTTTATGACATTCAAAGGTCCCTGCAGGCACTGTTATAATCTCCCTCTCTTTTGCAGTAGTCGCATTTATCTTAAAGGATTGGTCCATCATCATCACGTTTAGACTTACCATGCTCTTCGGGATGAAAGATGCAGCCCTGAGATACAGGCCCATCGAACTTGAAGAGGCACAGCAATTCGGTGGCATCTCCAATCCTTCAAAGTCCATCTTTGCTTCCGATAGCAGTCTTCCGTCTTTTCTTTTGGCTATTGCATGTCTAAAGATCGGTTTTAAGATATCGGCCATTTCCAGAATCGTCGTCTCTTCTAAGAGATCCCCCTCGATATATTCTGTCTTCAACTGGATTTTGTAGTACTCTTTTCCATTCTCAGAAATCCTGTTGATAAGATTGGTCCTGTAACCGATTATCTCGTCAGTATCTCGTTTTTTGATGCAGAACTTTAAAGTCTCTCCATCCGGAACAACAGGGGTTTTCAAAATTATCTCTTCATGGTCTGGCATTATCTCATCTTTTCAAATTTAGAGATAGATGATCCTCATATTATAAAATTGTTCTTCGTATCAGTGACAAACATCCTCAAATCTGCATGCATCTTCACATTCAATGCATTCTATCTGTAACGTTGTCTGTTTTATATTGAACTTCAATAGCTTCTGATTCAGTTCCTCGATGATCTCTTTTGTCTTTACAACCCTCTCCTCATCCACATACACATGAGCGTCCAGTACATTCACATTCGAACAGACACTCCAGAGATGAATCGAATGGACATCCTTCACTTTATCAACGGATTTCATCACAGCTATCACATCATCGATATCAATGCCTTCAGGAGTGAACTCTAAAAGGATTACAAGAGACTCTCTAATCAGCCCAATCGATGTAACTACTATTATTACACCTATCATAAAACTCAGAACAGGGTCTATAACATACTGGCCCGTAAAATATATCCAGACGGCACCGATTACGACACCAACAGATGATAAAGTATCACCAAGTACGTGAATATATGCACTTCTGATATTCAGATCATGTCCATGTCCCCTCAGCCTGGTTGCAATATATAAATTGACGAAGAGGCCAATAAGTGCGATGATAAACATCTCCACCCCCAGTACCGGCCTTGGGCTTACAAGTCTATTATAGCCTTCATAGAATATCCAGACGCTGATTCCCAGCAAGAAGAACCCATTTATGAGCGCAGCAAAGATCTCGACCCTGTGAAAGCCGAACGTCTTCGTCTTTGTGGGAAGTCTCTTCGCAATATTTATGGCAAATAATGAGACGAATAGAGCAAAAGCGTCCCTGAACATGTGTCCGGCGTCACTGAGTAGCGCAAGACTGCCCGATATATACCCTCCGAATATTTCCAGCATCATAAAAACGGCAGTCAGAACAATCGCAATCTTAAGTTTCCTTTCAACTTTATTCTCTTCGGTCATCGATCACTATCCCTATCTTTTGGCAACCATATTAAAGAATTGTAATTACTTTTGATCGTCACTTCGACAACGGGTGTAGAGGCCTCCCGAAGAAAAGCTTAATATCCATCGCCCTCGAAGTATTTAGAAAAAACTATAAAGAAATATTGATATTAGGCTGTGTAGAAGATAATAATATATCGGGGTGATTAAGTGGGATACGACATACCCAATGTTGAAGATCTATATGCTTGTTTATCGTGTGGTTATTGTAACTCGGTCTGCCCCACATATGGGCAGATAGGATGGGAGTCAAGAACACCCAGGGGAATCGTATATTATCTCAAGCAACTGAAAGCGAAGAATGTATTTGATACGATACTACGAAGGGGTGTAAGCCTAGATGCGGATTCGGCAAATAGGCTTAGAGAGGCTGTCTTTCAGTGCACCTCTTGCGGCATGTGCGAGGAAGTCTGTCATGTTGATATCGAGTTCATCGAGTTCTGGGAAGATATTAAAGAGTGGGTAATCAAGACGATGGGCAAAACAGAAGTACAAGCGAAGATGTATGACCGTATCGAGAAGTTTAAGAACCCATTTGGTGAGTCTGCCGAAACGAGGGGGGACTGGTTGCCAGATGGGATAACACTATCTGAGAATCCAGAAGTTATATTCTTTGGAGGGTGCACTGAATCTTACAGGATGCAAAAGCTGGCTCAGGCAAGTGTGCAGATAATGGATAAAGCAGGAGTAGAGCTTAATATTCTGGGTGAGAACGAGTGGTGCTGTGGTTCACCATTGCTGAGACTTGGACAGGGTGACATAGTAAAGGATGAATTTATGGCTCACAACATCAAGGTGATAGAGGATACCGGGGCAGAGACGGTTGTTACGGCTTGTGCTGGATGTTTTAATACAATAAAGAATGATTATCCTAAAGTACTTGGCAAGCTGGATATCGAGGTACTCCATCTTTCCGAATATGTGAAAAGGCTAATGGACAACGGTTCCCTGAGGGTCAGTAAACCCTTGAATATGAAGGTCACCTATCACGACCCCTGCCATTTAGGAAGACATGCTAAGGTATTTGACGCACCGAGGGAAGTGTTAGCGGGCCTGGGTGCTGAGCTGGTCGAGATGAGAAGACATGGCCCTGAAGCTAGATGTTGCGGGTCTGGTGCGGGGGTTAAAGCAGCATACAAAGATATAGCATTGAATATTGGTGTTGATAGAGTGGAAGAAGCTGAGGAGACTGGTGCAGAAGTTATCATAAGTCCTTGTCCATTCTGTGTGTTAAACCTAAATCAAGCAGCAGACAAAGCTGGTTTAGACATAAAAACGGTCGATCTTGTCCAGATTGCTCTGGATGCTCTGTGAGCCTGTAATCGTTATAAATCCCTATGCGGCGTTATATCACAGCCAGTACACTGTAGACACATCGTCTGAGAGATGTCGGCTCGTAGACCATTTTTATCGAGGATCTCGCGACTCATCTTTGTGAGTGCCAATAGACGATCAGCACTTGGTCTATTGATATTTATCTCCCCCTCTCTGAGTGGATGAGGGCTGATAGCCCTGAGTATTGGAATCACCCCAATCCCGGCCAGATACTCGACACCCTCCCGGACAGATTCATCGCTCTCACCAAGCCCTATTATGAAGTTTGAGAAGACTCTGTTTCTTCCAAAGATATCCACAGCACTTCTAAGTGATTCTAATATAAAATCAAGTGATGCATCTCCACATACTCTCTTGAATAGCTCCCGATCCATAGTCTCTACATTGTACTTAATCTCGGTTGCTCCTGCATATTTTAACTGTTTCGATGAGTTTGAAGTAGGGCAGACTGATACGCCGATTGGAACCCCATACCTCTTCAGCTTCTTCACCAATCTTACAACTCTTTCAACCTCATCATCGGGAGATTTTGCAACGCCAGATGTGATAGATATCGCTTTCATCATTCCCGTCTCAAGCGCATCCTCGACCATCCGGATTATCTCTTCATCGCTTTTTATTCTCCCACGAAGCTTTGGAACCGGACAGAATTTACAATCGAATATACATCTCTCGCTCACCGTTATATACACCTGTTCAGGACAATGCTGTAGCACGCTCTCTATTTCACCTCGAACAATCTCCTCGCCGTCCTTTAAGATGACGATCGCACCACCATCTTCCACCATCTTCAACGGGGAACTCTTATTTATACCCAAACGTACCCTATTACTACCTGATCTGAAGAAGAATGATGTTAATCCGGCACCTGGACCAGAAGATGGTGTTGTCAGCCTCTCGTAGAGTAACGACTCATCTACGTCTACGCCGCCAATAGATATTAACATAGCTTTAATTCCCGGATCCATCACCATAATCCTTCACCCAGTAGGCTATTTCACGGTAATTTTCAGTTGATTGGTTATTTAGCTTTGCGCTTTATTCAGCAAAGGTTATATATTCTTATAGCATAACAATTGTTATTATGAAATTTCCCTGTGAGATTGTAATATGGTATATATTACCCACAATAAGGGCTGAACTGGCAAAAGAACTTGTAAATCTCGAATTATCTCAAAAAGCAACATCTGAGAAACTTGGAATAACCCAGGCAGCAGTATCGCAGTATCTGGGAAATAAGAGGGGTAAAGATGTAAAGCTTGGAGATGATATCAAAGAGATGATATCAGACCTTGCAAAAGATCTGGTAAATGGAGATGAAGATGACATTGTGCCAAGAGTGTGTGCAATATGCGCTGAGCTTAAGAAGGATGAGAAGATATGCGAGCTACACAGAGAGCATGACTCCTTCCTTGGAGATTGTGATGCTTGCTTGAGATGACTCTCAATTGCCTACTTCCAACCCATACTTTCAGCTATCTCCTTAAACACACCACCAAGATATTTTATCTGTTTCCAATTTAGCCCATAAGTGTTCAACTTCTAGGTCCTTGTCGATCCAGCAAATTCTCCTATCACTCCCCTCTTTTTGAGTTCATCGCTGAAGAAGTAGCCTCTCCTCTTATGCATCTTTGCTATCTTGTCAAAGCTTCCGGTTGTGTCGACCTTTGAAAGCGTGTGTTTTTCGGGTATTCACTCATTATTTTACTATCGTTTACCTTTATGAACTCGTTTATAAAGTAGTTGGATTTTTTTTGACCTCTTCATCCCATCTTTTCACTCTCTTTCTCACCGCCGGAAAAGATTCATAGTAAGTAGTGTGCCACCCATAAGAGTGCATCCCATCATCTCCACCTCTTTTATTCCGAATCTTCGCCCAGTAAGATCGTCCATCATCTGAGTCGTGGCGAAGACTTTCGGTGCCCATTCATCTGTTGTTGCGAGGACCCCGGATGGTGCAACAGACGCCATGCTCTTATGTCCAGAACCCACAACAAAATTAGCGCCAATCTTTCTCCCGTCAACGGGCATCACACCGACGGTATATGCTCCGTTGTAAAGAAATGGGATATCATACTCCTTTGCAACCTTGGCAATTCCGTAAACATCGTGCTCATTTGCAAACGCGTAGTCGAAGTGATCTATCATTATAGAGTTTTTCGAAAAACCTCCACAAATGACAAGATAGTGAACTATATCATATCCCATTGACATCTATAATACATGGGATCCCTAACCGATTTCACACTTCGTGAAGAGTACAAAAGAGTTGCAAAACCTGGCGATAAACTATGAGATATTGAACCTCTTATCGATTGGAACGCTTTTCGCCCTATCGTGCGCGAATTA
>JAXHTJ010000087.1:0-9961 GCA_034190245.1 Halobacteriota archaeon
TGTTGTTATATCCATAATCACATCCCCTCTCATATATTGAAAGGGGTGATGTTTAAAAAGGGTTTGGGTGTGGGTTTTGAAAATATTTGGGTGTTTAATTTTTAATGGGGAATGTGGGTTTGAAGAAGTAATAAATGATCTTTAGGAAACTGACAGAATACTTGCAATAACACTTCTGGACGAAGTCAGAAACAAAACCATAGATGATCCTGAAAAACAAAATTGGATAGATGACGAAATATCAAAAGCATAAGAATAGTACAACAAAGACTTAGAAGAAATCTCAAAGGAAACCCAAACATGTAAGGTTGTAGTTCGTATTCATATGACCTCTTGTTCTTATCAAATGCCACAAGATCCAAGATGTCGGGAAGTAAACACACTCTTAATGGCATAATCTATGTACCAATTGGAGAGATCCGACCCAGGGGTGAAGGGGACGAAAGTCCCTTCAGTCGTAAAAAAGAAGTTCTTTGACTGCATTATAGGATAAAAGGATGTTTGAGCCAAACTTCAGATATACTGATAAAATTGTAAACGACCTCGTCGAGATAGCCTCAGCAAGGGAGATCATCCTCAATTCATATCTCATCCCGAAATGGGAGGTTTCGCTGAGAAAGGAGGCCATCATCCGAAATGCCCATGCATCGACAAGCATCGAAGGAAATCCCCTAACAATAGAGGAAGTCAGCACTCTTGCTGCTGGAAGGAAGTTGATGGTTAGAAAGAAAGATATGAACGAGGTCCTGAACTACCTCCAAGTTTTGGAACATATCTCTTCTTATTCATCCGATGGCAAGATAACCGAGAGAAGCCTCCTTGATGTGCATAGAGACCTAACGAAAGAGACCCTTCAGATGGAAGAGTATTCTGGAAGATATCGGGACAGGCAGGTAGTGGTTGCAAATCGAATTACAGGCGAGGTTGTCTTTACGCCACCATCGACAGATGAGGTTCCCGTACTGATAAACGAATTTCTCGAATGGTTGAACTCATCCAGAGTGAAAGATATAAATGCCATTATCGTTGCTGGAATCTCTCACTACGAGTTCGTGAGGATACACCCCTTCGTGGATGGCAATGGCAGGACTGCAAGGGCTCTGGCAACTTTGATCCTTTATCTCAGAGATTTTGATACAAAACGATTCTTCGCCCTTGACGACTACTACAACAGCGACCGTACTTCATATTACAATACTTTGAAGTCTATTGATCAGGAGACCTTGGATATCACAGGGTGGCTCGAATACTTTACAGAGGGCGTCATGATATCTATATCACAGATAAAAGAGAGGGTATTGAGGCTCTCAAGCGAAAGGCTGAATAGAGATAAAAAGGCCCAGATAGCATTATCAGATAGACAGATGAAGATAATCGAGCACTTAAACCGTATGGATAAGATAACAGCAGGAGAGGTTGCAGACATGTTTGGGGTATCCAGACAGGCTGCCCTAAAAGAACTCACAAAGCTCAAAGAACTAAATGTTATCAGATTGATAGGGACCGGGAGGGGCGCACACTATGTACTCGTATAATGGTTTGTAATGGGTTGTCATTTACATTGTCGTTTAGGTTGTCGTTTATCTGGACCAAATCATAAATATTTAGAGGCTGATAATAATTGGTAGTTGGAGGTAAGGATGTATCTAACAAAAGACGAAGAGAAGATGCTTGAAGGTGAGTGTGGGGAAGTCGCCGAGCGGATGTTCAGGCTGCTTGTACGTCTGGGCGATATATATGGTGCTGATAAGATGATACCTGTCGGATCAGTGCAGGTTGCCGGTGTCTCTTATAAGTCCATAGGCGATCCGGGGCTCGAGTTTTTGGAGGATTATGCCCGAAAGGGCGCAAAGGTAAAAGCACTGACATACCTCAACCCCGCGGGAATGGATCTTGAGAGCTGGGCAGAGATGGGATTTCCAAAAGATTTTGCAGCAAGTCAGATCAGGATCATGGAAGCTTTTAAGAAGATGGGAATCATCGTCACATCGACCTGTACGCCGTATCTTGCAGGGAATTTACCGAGATACCGAGAACATATTGCATGGTCTGAGTCTTCTGCGGTCTCCTTCTCGAACTCGGTTATTGGGGCAAGAACCAACAGGGAAGGTGGACCTTCGGCACTGGCAGCGGCTATCTGCGGGGTTACACCAAACTACGGCTTGCATCTGGATGAAAAGAGAAAATCTGACATTGTAATCCAGGTAAATACCGATCTTGGCCAAAATTCAGATTATGGTGCATTGGGATACCTCGTCGGTAAGCGGGTGAAGAACAAGATCCCATACTTTATAGGACTACCAGAGTCGAATACAGATCAATTGAAGGCTCTTGGTGCCGCAATGGCTGCATCAGGTGCGGTTGCCCTCTACTATGTCAAAGATCAGACACCAGATGCTAATCTTATGGATACAGAAGGTCTTGAGACGATCGATGTTGAGAAGAAGGATATCTCAGAGACGTATGAGGCGCTGAATTCCGGTGATAGTGCCGATATTGTAATACTCGGCTGCCCACATGCATCTCTCAGGGAGATATCAACAGTTGCTGCTAAACTTAAAGGAAAAAGACTTGAAAAACCGCTCTGGGTTTGCACTTCACGGATCATGAAAGAGGCCGCAGATAGAATGGGCTACACAGAAACGATAGAAGAGGCAGGGGGGAAGATCGTTGCTGATACATGCATGGTGGTCTCGCCAATAGAGGATATGGGTTACGAAACGACCGGCGTTAATAGCGGAAAAGGTGCCAATTATCTCCCTGGATTCTGCAAGCAGAAGGTTGTATTTGGTAACATTGACGAACTTATAAGGGGGCAGATCTGATGGCAAAGGGAAGATGCATAAATCCCGGAAAGGTTGAAGGTGAGGCAATCGTCTCAAAGGAAGCGATAGGTTTCTACGGAGGAATAGATGCCAAGACAGGAATCGTGATAGAGAAGGGGCATGAGCTCGAGGGAGAATCGGTCAAGGATAAGATACTGATGTTCCCCTGTGGAAAGGGTTCAACCGTGGGTTCTTACGTTATATACGGCTTAAAGATGAACGGAGTGGGACCAAAAGCCATAATAAACAAGGATACTGAAACCATAGTCGCAACCGGCGTGATACTTGCCGGGATACCCTGCGTGGATGGAATAGATATCGAAGAGTTCAAATCAGGGGATAATCTGGCTGTTGATGCTGAAGAAGGAGTTGTTGAGAAGGCGTAATTCACTCAATACCAAAATACTGTTTCAATATATTCCTTTCCCCCCTTCGAATGATCTCGGAAGCGGTTGATATTGAGATATCGAACTCTTTTGCGAGCCCCTTCAGATCAATCTTCTTTGGATATTCATAAAAGCCTTTTTCCAGAGCAGTCTTGATTATAGATCTCTGTCTATCGGTCAAAGCCCCTTTCTCGTACAAAAATAGATTTAACTTACGATCTATCTTCTTTCGTTCTCTGAGATCGCGCACATACAAGAGTTCTGCGGGCCTTCCTTTATACTTTATGACAGTGCAATTTGCTTCGATTGGTATCTTCTTTTCCTTTTTTGTAAGGAGTTCAGTTTGATAGATACTTGGTACGTCATCCCCCATGATCCTCCTTTTATTCAGTTCTAAAATGAATTGTGCGTTCGTATAGGTCGATATCCCAAAAATATTTTTACCTTTTAACTCCTCTCTGGAATACCCCAGAAGTTCTGCAAATTTTGCATTAACAAACTTAACTTCACCATCCTGGATGATTCCGATACTATCGTTTGCCTGCTCAATCATCTTCCTGTACACTTCTACAGAACTCCTGAGAGATTCTTCGATACGTTCACGCTTTGTGTTGTCACGCACGAAAAGGATAGAGAATACCTCCTCTCCCGTCCAGCAGAAGTCCATAGACAGATCCACAGGGAATTCGCTGCCATCTTTTGTATATCCAAAATACTCAACTGCATCTTCCGAAATATCTGATCTTTCGGTCGATGGTGTACGATCCACACTGTTTTCATTGTCTTCATCAAGTTTTTCATCAAGTTGTTTTGACCTTATTAAGGCAAATGAAGTAAACGGCTTGCCTATTGTTTCGGCTGTCGTATAGCCAAATAAAGTTACAGCAGCAGAGTTCCAGGAAACGATATTCTCAGAACTATCAACAGAGATGATGGCTTCACTTGCAGTATCTACCAGAGAGCGGTATCTCTTTTCCGATCTGTACAACCTCCGATCCATCTCTTTTTTGTAGATTGCGATTTCGATGGCTGCTTTTATCTCTTTTTCCTGGAATGGTTTTATGATATATCCAAACGGTTCAACTGCCTTTGCTTTGTTCACCAATTCATCATCTGCATGGGCGGTCAGAAATATAACCGGAATGTCCAGCTCTTCCTTAATCATTCTGGAGGCATCGATACCGTCGAACTTTCCCGGCATAACAATATCCATCAGGATTATATCAGGTCTGAGGTCTCTTGCCATATCTATTGCTTCTTCTCCTGAAGAGGCGCTCTCAACAACTTCGTATCCCAGGGTCGTCAGGTGCTCTTCCAATTGCATGGTTATTACAGCCTCATCGTCTACCGCCATTATTTTAAACATACTCTGCCCCCCTCATCCAAAGCTCTGAAGATTATGGTAAATTCTGTGCCGTTTTTGCTCTCAATGTGTATCTTCCCATGTAGTTGTTTTTTAACAAGAGTTCTGACAAGCTTTAGACCCAGGCTTTCGGTTTTAAAGATATCAACTTCGCTATTGATACCGATGCCATCATCTTTGACTCTTGCATGAATGATACCTTTGGCTGGCTTTTGTATGGAGATTTCAATCGTCCCTTCCTCACCCTCTTTGAAGGCATGTTTGAAGGCATTGGAAACAAGTTCGTTTATGACAAGAGTGAAGGGTATGGCTTGTGTAATGGAGAGATAGATATCCGGTATTTCAACAACAGTGGTAATTCCTTTCTTTTCAGTATAAACTGTTTTTAGGTAGCCAACAAGTTTTTGGATATGTTCCGCCATCTCGATTCTATCAAACCTCTTACTTCGATAAAGCTGTGTGTGGATTAGGGCCAGGGAGTGAATCTTATCGCGGGCATCATTCAGTAAATTAATCGCTTGCCGATCTTGAATTCTCATGCTGCTCATATCAATCAGGCTGGATATGATCTGGAGGTTATTTTTGACCCGGTGGTGAACCTCCCTCAGAAGTACCTCCTTCTCTTTGAGCGATCTCTTGAGTTGTTCTTCCGCTAGCTTGCGCTCAGTGATATCTCTTGTAGCGGCAATAAATTCTTTCGGTCTTCCGTAGGCATCTTTGACCAGGGCCGCATTCAATTCGCCGATAAAAGAAGACCCATCCCCTCTCAAAAGGGTGTATTCAATATTTCTTGCCGATTCCCCCTCAAGAGTCTTATTGAGATTCTCCATTGCCCTTTCATGATCCTCGGAAGCGATAAGATCAAACGCATTTCTTCCTATCAACTCCTCAGGACTTCCAAAACCGTGTAACTCGAGAGTCTGTTCAGATACCTCCGTTATAACACCTTTCAGATCAGATACAGTTATCGCCTCTGGAGAAGTTCTTACAAGAGTCTTATACCTCTCCTCTGACTCCTGTAGCGCCTCATCTGCCTTCTTGCGCTCGGTGATGTCCTCTCCTGAACTGAGAGTGCCGATGATGTTACCTTCCACATCTCTTAAAACAGTATTATGCCATGCCACAATCCTCTCCTCGCCACTTCTGGTAAGAATAGGATTCTCAAAATACTCAACCGGCTCAATCTCTCCGGAAGTCAACTTCTGAAAGACAGATCTTACTTCATCCTTCATCCTCTTCGGTAGAAAATTATCGAACCAGTTCTTTCCAACGATGTCCTCTTGTTTATATCCGAGAATTTGACTCCCTTTAACGTTTACGAGAGTAACCTCCTCATTCTTGTTTATCATAATTAAGATAACGCCTGCTACATCAAGATACATCTGCGCCCTATTCCTCTCGTCTCTTAATGCCTCCTCTGCAAGTTTACGATCGGTGATGTCACGCCAGATACTGTAAGCCACCACCCTTTTATTAAACTCACACGTACTCAGCGAAACATCGACATAAATTAGAGATCCATCTTCCTTCCTGTGTACTGTTTCAAATCTCAATCTTTCTCCTTTTAGCACATCTGAATAATGCTTCTCGAAATCTTCCTTTGATTCAATGGCCTCTATGTCAACAATGTTTAACTTGAGAAATTCCTCTCTTGTATAACCAAGATTTCTTGCAGCTGCTTCATTCGAATATACAAATTCTCCTTTCATATTTACTACAACGATCCCGTCCTGTGTATTGTCCACAAGTAGTCGGAATTTCTTCTCACTCTCTCGAAGTGCCCCCTCCATCCGCTTACGTTCTGTGATATCGAGTGTGACCTCAACAGCACCAATAATGTTACCATCATTATCATTGACTGGATAACCTCGCTTGAACCATACTCGCCCATCTGGGCCAGTTGCTTCTCCTTCTTGTGGTTGATTTGTCTTAATAACTTCTGTCATGATACAGTCTTTACATGGTTTACTTTGCCCGTGCCATATCTCATAACAATGAAGTCCTACGACTTCATCAGAACTCAGACCGACCAATTCGCAAGCTGCTCTATTTGCCCATAAAGTCACAAGTTCAGTGTCCAGATACACTACAAGCTCCAATATGCTGTCCATAATGGCATCTTTCTCATGCCCACTCTCTGTCAGAGCGTCACCCACTTTTCGCATCTCTATTACCTCACTTGCAGATGCTTTACTGAAAACTACTTCACAACAATCTATTTACAAAGACTCATTTGAAGAATAAACCTATGTTATATGTCTTCCAAGATATATTAAATTGCCTATAATACCTGTTGTCTAATCAATGTGGTTAACCAATAATAATCGTCATTCATACTATATCAATTTTATCTCAATATTTCTAATTTAGAACAATATTGAAGTTAGATAGAAAAATTTCTTTTATACTTTAGATAGTTTAATACTACCTGAACGCACTTAAACTCGCATATGCGCAGATATCTGGCTATCGCGGACATCCATGGAAACATAAAAGCGGTTGATAGACTCTTAAGAGAAGTTAAGGATAACAGTGAATATAAATCGTTTGAATCGGTGCTAATCGCAGGTGACCTTCCATTGACAACTCCTCCTCGACTGATTGCCAAGTATGTTCTAAAGCATAGAAATATGGATAGGGAGAAGTACTCTTCCTGGGTTTATGATCCGGATGAAAAGAGATCACGATTTTTGAAGTACCAGATAAAGACGACAGATATGATATTGGGCAGGCTGAAAAGATTAAATTCCCCGATCTTCTATATCTCCGGAAATGTGGATTGCCTGGAAGTGGCTGATTTTATAAAAAGTGAGCATCCTGATGTCTTTTTGGTGGATGACGCAGTCCTGACTACGGCCAATGGCATCCAGATTGTGGGCATACCTGGTGCTCTGACCCAGTTCAGCAGACCGATATGTGACAGAGAGACAAACGAAGAAGCGATGGATGAGAAGATTGAGATCATAAAGGAAGATATTGACCCACAAGTACCCACAATCATGCTCTGTCATGAGCCCCCCCTTTTTAAGATAGAGGGAGGGAAAAGAGACGGATTTTCCGGTGGTACCAAGGCCACAACGGAGCTAATCAGATATATATCTCCACTACTTGTGGTCTGTGGCCATTATCATGAACACCTCGGCGAATATAGAATCGGTGGTGTCCCTGTAATAAATCCCGGATGTCTGGCAACCTATCGATATGCCATCATATCGTTGAACGATAAAGACAAAGATTGTGCGACAGAGGTTGTGCTCAAGGAACTGAAGAGGCCAAGACTTGATTTTATCGCTTCGATATATAATTACAGAGGATATTTTGGCGAACAGATAAAGATGATGGAGTGATCAAAGTT
Organism: Halobacteriota archaeon; assembly: GCA_034190245.1. GTDB lineage: Archaea > Halobacteriota > Syntropharchaeia > DAOWMC01 > DAOWMC01 > JAXHTJ01. The sequence continues at coordinate 7,930 of JAXHTJ010000087.1, forward strand.
CCCAATGTTGGGAAGAACACAAAGGTTAATATATATGCTTATACAATCAATATCTAATAAACCGATATTAGGGAGATGAGTTAAAATGCCTTTTGGAGGAATGCTTGGTCCAACGGAGTTGATACTTATAGTCGCTGCGATATTCTTGCTATTCGGTGCCAAGAAGATTCCTGACATGGCGAAATCAATGGGTGGCGCCATGGGGGAATTCAGGAAAGCGCAGAGGGAAGCTGAGCTTAATCTGAGAAGCTTTGAATCAGACATTGCAAATCAACCTCAACAGACCAAACAAGAGACCAACATACAGAAGACGGCAAAGAATTTGGGGATCGATATAAGGGGTAAAACCGACGATGACCTGTTAAAAGAGATAGAAGCAATGGCGAACATTAGAGAGGATGCCCAACCATAACAGAGGATCTATATGACGGTCGCAAGATTTTGGAGACACCTCGCCAGTAGGTATAATCTTTTGGGGAGTCACTGCGAGGTATGTAAAGAGTACTACTTTCCACCACGAAACATATGTCCCACATGCAGACGGAACGGTTCAATAATTGGATACAAGTTTAAAGGGGAGGGAGAGGTTGAAACCTACACCGTAGTGTATGCCTCATCTGGCGATTTTGATAAACAGACTCCTTATGTACTCGCAATCGTCAAGCTGGATGAAGGTCCCAAACTAACTTCCCAGATAATCTGCGATCCAGAAGAAGCAAAGATCGGTATGAAAGTGAGATCGGTATTCAGGAAGATCGGTGAAGAGAGCGAGAAAGGCGTGATATTTTACGGGACCAAGTTCGTTCCAGTTTGAGTATATATACAAAAGTTAATATCTATTCAATTCGTTTTTGAGAAGCGTGATCAAGATTATTACACCTTCACGTATTCATATAACTCTGATAGATCTCAACGCTTCCCTAGGAAGGGTCGATGGCGGCGTTGGAATCACGTTGGATGAACCAAGTATGGTCTTCACCGCTGAGAGATCTGACGAAATAGTGGTTACCGGATGCGAGGAATTGGCAGGCAGGGTTAAACAGAGTGCAGAGGCAGTAATAGGGGAGAATGATTTTGGCATCCACATAAATATTGAGAAGATATTTCCCTTGCACGTTGGACTTGGATCTGGAACACAAGCCTCACTTGCTTCAGGAATGGCAGTAAATGGTCTTTATAACCTCGGATTATCTGTACGTGAGATAGCCGAGCTTGTTGAGAGGGGGGGAACTTCCGGTATAGGTGTGGCAAGTTTTGAAGATGGTGGATTTATTCTCGACGGTGGGCATCGTTTCTCGGAAAAGAATGCCTTTGCACCATCTTCAGCCAGTGCGATTCCACCACCCCCTGTGCTCCTGAGAAGAGATTTTCCCGATTGGGGGATTGTACTTGCCATTCCAAATTTAAAGGGTAGTTATGATGCCGAAGAAGTCGATATATTCCAGAGGGAGTGCCCCATCCGATTAAACGGAGTTCAAGCTGTCTCCCATTTAATACTTATGAAGATGCTCCCTGCCCTATTTGAGGAAGATATAGTGGAGTTTGGAAGATCCATCAACGAAGTTCAGAAGACCGGATTCAAAGAGAGAGAGATCGAACTTCAGCATCCGATAATAAAGACTTTAATGGACGCTATGATCGATTGTGGAGCATATGGGGCTGGGATGAGCTCATTTGGTCCTGTCGTCTACGCTCTGACTGATAGTCCAAGAAAGATCAAGGAAGAGGCCCAGAAGATACTAAATGGTTCTGTCAGTGGTGAGACGATGATCGTTAAAGCGAGAAATGAAGGAGCGCATATCTCGTATGAATGATGATACTTATATGATTCCGGTTCGGGACAAAATCCGCCCCTCTCGAAGACTTGATCAACACTTTCTGATTGATGATCGGGTTGCTGAGCGGCAGGTAGGATATGCAGATATCACCTCTTCAGATGTGGTACTGGAGATAGGAGCAGGTAGTGGAAAGCTCACAGAGAAACTTGAGAAGATGGCCGGGAAAGTATATGCAATCGAGAAGGACAGAAGTC
>JAXHTJ010000009.1:0-32685 GCA_034190245.1 Halobacteriota archaeon
CCCCTGCTTCATTATCTGCTTCTGTGGATACTGAGATTGCATGTGTTCCTGACGCTTTTATCTCTTCAACAGCACTTATCGATTCTCTCGCTGCGTTCTTCACCTGTTCTGCAAGGTCTTTGACCGCATCAGCAACCACAGCAAATCCTTTCCCTGCTTCACCGGCACGTGCAGCCTCTATTGCCGCATTGAGTGCGAGCATATTCGTCTGTGAAGCAACATCAGTGATCACATTACCCATCTCTGAGACTTTGTCGATCGAGTTGCTCATCTTACCAACAGATTGCGATGTCTCTGTGATACTTCCCTGGATCTTATCAAAGCTCACTCCGGCATCTTTTGCTGCAGCTTGAACCTCTTTTGAAACTTTAATTGCGGATATTCCTTCATCTGAAGATTTTGTGAGCGATTTATCTGTATCGATGAGTATTGATGATGCTGCATCAATGTCCTTTGCAGTCTCCTGTACAATATCTGCGAGCTTCTGAGAGGCTTCTGCTACCTGTGATGCACCAGATGCAAGCTGCTCCATTCCTGCATTCATCTCCTCAGAGGTTCCTGCAAGGTTATTGGAGCTGTCAAGCACTTTTTTAGAGACCTCAAGGTTAGAGGTGAGGATGCCTGTTAGCCTCTCCACTGTCTCATTGTAGGCGTCTATCAGATTCCCTATATCATCCTCTCTCTCTTTCTTCAGTCTTACAGTGAGATCACCTCCAGCTGCGGCCTGAAGTGCCACAGACAAACGTGCAGTGTTCTCTTCAAGGTATATTCTCTGCTCTTCCTGCTCCTTCATCATCCTATCTATGTTCGCTATCATGCCATTGAGGCCGTCAGCAAGAGCACCAACCTCATCATCCCGCTCCTTTTTAACCTTCTTAGAGAGATCCCCTGCGGCCGCTGCAGTTGTAACTTCGAGCATATGCTTTACGTTGGTTTCAAGGTACTTTGCTGCTTCTTCCTGCTGATTCATCACCTTGTTAATATTCTGTATCATGTAGTTTATACCGTCTGCCAGTTCACCAACCTCGTCGTCTCTCTCTTTCACAACATTCTTGGAGAGATCCCCTGCGGCCGCTGCAGTTGTAACTTCGAGCATCTTCTTTACGTTCTTCTCCAGATACTTTGCTGCTTCTTCCTGCTCCTTCATCATTTTATCAATATTCTCAATCATGCTGTTAAGACCGTCAGCAAGAGCACCAACCTCATCATCCCGCTCCTTTTTAACCTTCTTAGAGAGATCCCCTGAGGCTGCTGCTTTTGTCACTTCAAGCATCTTCTTCACGTTCTTATTGAGGTACGCCGCCGCTTCTTCCTGCTCTTGCATCATATTCTTGATATCTGTGACATCTTTACCTACAACCACCATACCGGCTGATTTTCCATCGGTGTCTTTCATCATCGTAACGGAGCATAGTACCGGAATCTTCTTTTTGTTTTTATCGGTAAGTCCAATCTCTATATCAGTAACACTGCCTTTTTTCTGGATCTCTGGTATTACCTTCATGACTATCGAAAGAGCCTCTTTATCAAACATCGGTAGTGAGGTAAGCGGTTTGCCTAAAAATTCTTCCTTATCATAACCAGTTATTGCCTCACCGGCAGGGTTCATATCACCAATCTTTAAAGCCGGATCTACTGTGAGGATCATATCGCTGATGTTGTTTATCATGTTTGAGAAGTAAGCCGCCGAATCTTCCTGCTCCTTAATCAGGTTTTTTATGTCAGTGATATCCCTGATAGTCGTGACCATCCCCGTCATCTTGCCATCGGAATCTCTCACTATCCCTGTGGACGTCAGAGTCGGTATCCTTCTTCCATCCTTTGCAATGATCTCTGATTCTTGATTCTCAACTGCTTCACCTTTAAGGATCTTCGGCATCGTCTCCTTCATCATAGTTGCCATCGATTCCTTGTCAAGCATATCAAGATCGGATATCTTCTTTCCCACAACATCTTCCACCTTGTAACCGGTGATCTTCTCTGTTGCCGCATTACTATCAATTATCTTTAGGCTTGTATCAGATATGCAGACCATGTCGGACATATTGTCAATTATACTCTTTGAGAAATTAGCCGCTTCTTCCTGCTCTTTCATCAGTTTTTTAATCTCTGTAATATCCCTGATAGTCGTGACCATCCCCGTCATCTTTCCATCGGAATCCTTGAGAGGAGCAGCGGATATAAGTGTAGGCATCCTTGAACCATCTTTTTTGATGATCTCCATCTCTATGTTATCAACCGATTTTCCCTTGAGAAGATCAGGCATCATTTTCATCATTTCGGCCATCTCTTTTTTGCCTATCATCTCAAGCTCGTTGCTCTTTTTACCTAATACCTCATCGGGTGTGTACCCTGTCATAGTCTCAATTGCAGAGTTTGTCTGGATTATCTCCATTTTTGTATTCGATACGGTAACTGCATCAGACATGTTGTCGATTATACTCTTTGAGAAATTAGCCGCTTCTTCCTGTTTTTTCATCAGTTCCTTTATATCAGTGATATCCCGAACCGATACTACCATACCCATAGGTTTACCGTCATCATCTTTTATAATAGCAGAAGAAGAAATTGATGGCACTTTCCTTCCCGATTTATGGATGATTTCAAGCTCGAGATTTTCAATAGTCTCGCCCTTCTGGAGTCTGGGCATCTCCTTCATTATCTTCTTTAGGTCATCCTTGCCAATGATCGGCATGTTGGTTACAGATAGACCGACCATCTCGTCCACTGTGTACCCTGTCAGATGCTCAATCGCTGGATTAACGGCTATGACATTTAGTTTCATATCAGAAACACAGATTGCGTCTGAGAAATTGTCTACTATACTCTTGTAGAATTGAAGTTGGTTGCTCTCATCACTCTTACCCTTTTTTGCCATTTTGACCTCGGATGTCTTCTCTTTATCTTCTTTAGGCTTTGTTTCTGCTGTTTTTGCCATGACTTTTACCTCCTATGCTGTCATTTCTATCTGATCTGCTTTGAGTTCCTTGGCAATTCTTGGCAGGCACTCAAATACGGAAGAAAGCTTTCTCATACTCATAAGTGATCCTTTTACGATCGTTATGGCTTTCATCATCTTCATTCCGGCAATTTTGCCATCAAGGAAAGCTTCATAATCATCCTTTGACATCTCAACTTTGTACTCGGCGTCTGGAATCTCTTCCCTCGAAAAGGTGATCTTTCCCGCGTCGATCACCAGGCTGAAGGATTCATACTCTCCACCAGTAAGTCCAATAGAAAGTGTTGTATGCGTCTTTTTAGCACTTTTCTGTACTTGTTCGTCGTTTTCTGCAACTTCCATTATTTTTTCCGTAAATTCTACCAAATTTACCATGTTTATCATCCCCTTTTATTTTTTTAAGCGATCAACACCCGTTTGAGGTCAACAACAATCGTCAGAGCTTTGCAAATCGTATCACCAAGTTTAAAATTCACCAATTGTGATTTGGTCCCCAAAATTTCCACCATTTTTTATCTCATCCCCTCAGGAGTTTTTTAAAATGCCCTCTTCTGATAGACTTTGATGAGGTGGTTACCACCTTCGATTGTGCCTGGTACATCTGTTATCTTTGTTACCATCACGATATTTCTGTCTGCAATGAAATTCCTCTGCTCTACTTCGTCGGTTTTGCTATCCCACTTCACGATAACTCGATCAACCCCTTATTATTAAGGCATTATATAGGATGGAATTTCATATGGTCAATGATATAAACCTAATGTCCAATAATAATGCGGGATAATTCAAGTTGTATGTTCATTCGTTTAATTAAAATGAACATTCACCCTGTCCAGTGTACATCAAATAGAAAAAAAAGATCATTTATCTACATAATGCCCTCAGAGTCCTCTCACAGAGGATAGCTTAAAAGTATTATTAATATATTCCTTATAGGTATCAATAAATATAGAAATATCTCAGAATATATCCTGACTCAGACATACATAGGATTGAATTCTTCTTTGGGCTCAACCTCGTTGGATGATTTGTCTATACCCACTTCTTTTTCATTTATACCCACCGTATCGAAGAAATTCTTCTCCATAAGTTCAACGGCCTCCTTGCTAAGATCACTATGATCAGAAATGATGACCCCATTCTCGTCATAAACTTTTATTGTTCCATTAATAACATCTGTCTCAACACGCCAGTATTTTTTATTTGCCTGACGCCACATCCACACTCCCATCTTCTCAACCTCATGATAATATATAAAAGTAACTCAATATAAACATGTCGTTTTGTAATATAAATTGATAATAATGTGTCTAAATGTTATATGGTCATAATATTTATATGATTGGTCACATTTTATTGTTTTTTTGGAAAAACCCATATTATTAAGGGGGTTTCATAGGGGGGATGGATTTTTTCTCAATTTAAAACAAAAGATTGAGTGGCTCTTCAAGGGAAAAAACAGTGGTAGCAGAATTGATCATGAGTATAAAGATCGTGTAGTGGCATGGTGAAAAAGATATGGGTGGAATATCAATTGTGGTAGGAGGTGAAAAAGATGGATGATGAAACAGGCAGTAGACCGATTAACATTTTGCTAGCAGAGGATAATCCCGGAGATGTTCGATTGACTCAGGAAGCCTTCAAAGAAGGCAAGTTAAGAAATAAGCTGTATGTGACCGGCGACGGTGTGGAGGCTATGGCCTTCCTTAAACGAGAAGGAGAATACGCTGACGTACCTCGTCCAGACCTCATTCTTCTCGACCTGAACATGCCGAGAAAGAATGGTCGTGAGGTTTTAGAAGAGATCAAAACCGATGATGAACTGAAACGTATTCCGGTTGTGATCCTGACCACATCAAAAGCAGAAGAGGACATACTCAAGACATATAATCTGCACGCAAACTGCTACATTTCAAAGCCGGTTGACATGGACCAGTTCATAGATGTGGTGAAGCTCATAGAAAATTTCTGGTTTACAGTTGTGAAGTTACCAGGGAGGTGATTGCGATAGGGGATGGATCTAACATTGCTCTTTTAATTGAAGGCGGGGGGGGAGGAAATTCACTTCATAGGGAATGGGATATTGCAAAAAAATATCTTGATCCTACTGGAGCCATTCTTGTTGCCATTGATCTAAATCAAAATGTAGCCTTTGTAAATGAAAAGTGCTGTGAAGTTTTGGGGTATAAAGAAGAAGAGGTTATAGGTAAAAACTGGTTTGACACTTTTATCCCAAAAAAAGCAAGAAACGGAGCAAAAAAATATTTTCAAAAACTTTTAGATTATGAATCTTCCCGAGATTTTGAGAATATTATATCAACAAAAGAAAGCCAAGAGAGGCTGATTGTTTGGCAAAATTCAGTTGTTGTATCTGAAGAGGATATTGCTTTAGGCGTTATCTTTTCAGGAGAAGATCTAACTGAGAAAAGAAGGATGGAAGAGGAGCTTAAAAAAACAGATGAGATTTACTCTAAGGTTGTAGAAAGGGCAAATGATGCTATTTTCATCGTTCAGGATGGCGTATTCAAGTTTGCAAACCAGAAGATGGCCGATTTTAGTAAATACATGGTGGAGGAACTTGTTGGAATGGACTTTCAAAAGTTGATAACACCAGAATCCGTAGATATGGTCGCTGAAAGAGTTAAAAAAAGATTTGCAGGAGAGCATGTTACAAATTTCTACGAGATTGAACTCCTGGATAAAGAAGGCCATGAGCTACCCATTGAGGTAAATGCCGGGTTGATCGAATATGAGGGCAGACCAGCAGACTTGGTCTTTTTGCGTGATATTTCTGAACGTAAGAAGATAAAGTATTCACTCAGGGAATACGAGCAGAAATACTCAACCGTGGTAGAAAAAGGAAATGATGGTATTATCATTATCAAGAGTCTGAAAGTTTTGTTCTATAATAAGAGACTGTCTGATATGATAGGCTTAACATATGAAGAAGCTGAAAGTATATTTAAAAGGCCTACTGGTATCTACAAAATCATCAATAAAAAGCATTTGGGCAAGGCACTTGATAGATACCGTCGAAGGATGGCTGGTGAAGAAGTACCTCAGAATTTGGAATTAGAAGTAATACACAAAGACGGCCACACTATCCCGGTTGAACTGAGTAGCACAAAAATTGAATACGAAAATGGCCCAGCGGATCTGATTTTCATCCGTGACATAACAGAACGCAAGAAGATTGAGGTCGAGAAGGAGGAACTGCTTGAAGACCTCGAGCGCAGTAACAAAGAGCTCGAGCAGTTCGCCTACGTTGCTTCTCATGACCTGCAAGAGCCTCTACGTATGGTTTCAAGCTATATGCAGCTTTTATCAAGGAGGTACAAAGGAAAGCTTGATTCCGATGCAGACGAGTTCATCCATTTCGCCGTTGACGGTGCGACCCGTATGCAGAGGATGATAAATGATCTTCTTACATACTCGCGTGTAGGTACACGTGGCAGGCCTTTTGAGGAGACCGATTGTGAGGCTGTTATTGGTAGTGCGCTCATAAATCTTGAAGTTAGAGTTGAGGAAAGTGGAGCCGTTGTTACACATGATCCTTTGCCAACCATAATGGCAGACGATGTACAGTTTGTCCAGCTACTTCAGAATCTCATCTCAAACGCAGTTAAGTACAATGACAAGGAGACGCCAACGGTACATCTACGAGCCGAAGAAAGAGATGGCGAATGGCTATTTTCAGTAAAAGATAACGGTATCGGAATTGATCCTGAGTACAAAGATCAGGTCTTCCAGATATTCAGGCGTCTTCAGACGAAAGAGGAATATGAGGGAAGCGGAATAGGACTTTCGGTCTGTAGAAAGATCGTGGAGAGGCACGGTGGCAGGATATGGCTTGAATCAAAGTCCGGTGAAGGGACAACGTTCTACTTTACGATACCATCAATGAAAGTACCAGTTGTGGTAGAAGGTGAAAAAGATGGATGATGAAACAGGCAGTAGACCGATTAACATTTTGCTTGCGGAGGATAATCCTGGGGACGTACGATTGACCCAGGAAGCTTTCAAAGAAGGCAAGATAAGAAATGAGCTGTATGTGGCTGGCGATGGTGTGGAGGCTATGGCCTTCCTTAGAAGGGAGGGTGAATATACCGACGTACCTCGGCCTGACCTCATTCTTCTCGACCTTAATATGCCAAGAAAGAATGGTCGTGAGGTTTTAGAAGAGATCAAAACCGATGATAATCTGAAACGCATTCCGGTTGTGATCCTGACCACATCAAAAGCAGAAGAGGACATACTAAGGACATACGATCTGCACGCAAACTGCTACATCTCAAAGCCGGTTGACATGGATCAGTTCATCGATGTGGTGAAGCTCATCGAAAATTTCTGGTTCACCGTTGTGAAGTTACCGGGGGGATGAAGAACGGTCGATGGAAATGATTTTGATCTTCTCTTGATAGAAAAAGAAGAAAGAGAAGATGATCTGAAAGGAGATCTGAGAAGAGAACTGAGTAATGCCCAAAAATATCTCGATTTAGTTGGTGTTATTCTCGTTGCATTAGATCCTCTTGAAAATATTGTCCTTATCAATAAAAAGGGCTGCGAGATCTTAGGTTGTGATGAAGAAGATATTGTTGGCAAGAACTGGTTTGATACCTTCACTCCTGAAGATAGAAGAGAGGGTGCTAAAGCTCTCTTCAAAGAACAGGTGGCACAAGAGATTGGGGCAGTCAGCTCTTTTGAAGATCTTGTTTTGACGATGAGTGGCGAGAAGAAGCTTGTTTCTTGGCAAAATAATGTTATTACAGATGATGAGGGTAGCACTATAGGCATTCTCTTATCAGGTGAGGATGTAACTGAACAGAAGAGAATTGAAGATAATTTCTATCGGCTGAGTTGTGCCATCGAATCTACAAGTGATGCGATAGGGATGGCCGATGTTACCGGAAGATCCATCTACCATAACAGAGCATTCGTTGATCTATTTGAATACACTCCGGAAGAACTGAATTCTGCAGGAGGTCCTGCGGCCGTTTATAAAGATCCTGATGATATGAAAGATGTCTTCGAGACCATCATCGGCGAAGGTTCATGGGACGGCGAACTTGAGATGAATTCGCGTAGTGGTCGCAAACTAACGGTTTTACTGCGATCGAGTGCCATAAAAGATGAAAATGGCAATATAATCGGTCTTATCGGTATTCATACAGACATCACCAAACGCAAGCAAGAAGAGGAGTTGCTAAATGAAAGCAAAGAGAGAAGTTCAATACTCGTCAACTATAGTCCCGATGGAATTATACTTATGCAAGGTGGTAAAGTCATCTTTGGCAACAGTGTCTTTTTTGAAATGATGGATTTTGAGGAATCAGAGATCGTTAATAAGAACCTAATGAAGCTGGTATCGAGAGATTTAAAAGACATTATGAGTCTGTTGCTAGAAGATGAGATAAAGAGAATTTTGAAGAACATTTCAGATGGAATAAAAGAGAAAGCCACAAACCAAACTTATCAATTACATTTGAAGAAGCGTTCGGGTGAAATTTTCTGGGTAGAGGTAAGCACGAGCCCTATTGAATACAATGGTAGGCCTGCAGAGATAGCTTTTATACGTGACATCACCGAGAGGAGGCGTGTTGAGGAGGCAAGAAGAGAGAGTGAAGAAAGGTACCGTCTACTCGCCAATAACTTGAATGACATCATCTGGAGTATGGATCTGAAATTGCAGATTGATTATATGAGCCCCTCCTCTATAAAATTGTTTGGCATATCACCTGAGGAGTCGATCGGTAAATCAATGATGAATATAATGCCCAAAGAATCGTCTCAATCTATGCTCAATGGAATTAAGAAAAATCCGGATCTATTTAAAGTAATGATGGATCTTTTATCAGGACGTATAGACTCGGTTGAGCTTGCCAAAAAATCTTACGTTTTATCAAAACCATTGGAATATGAGTTTACACGTCCGGATGGTGAAAAATTCTTCGTCGAATCTGCAATGAGTCTAGTATATGACCCTGATGGAAGTGTCGTAGGAATCTGTGGTATCACACGTGATATAACCGAAAAGAAAAGAGCAGAATATGGGTTAACACAATTAAAAGAAAAATACCGATTATTGATAGAAAACTCTCCGGATCTTATATCTCAAATCGATAAAAAAGGAACATTTATTACAGCCAATACCAAGACGGCTGAGTTTATGGGCGTGCCCATGGATGAATTAATCGGCGCTAATATCGCCGAAGTGCTACCAAAAGATTTTCTAAAACGAGGATTTGAGATACTTACAAAGCTAATAAAGAGCAATCAAGCTGAGCACTTCGAAGAATATCTAAATGGAAGACACCTCCATTTGATCTTCACCCCGATGGATATACCGGGGCAGGAAAGAACGTTCCAGTTGATCGCTCATGACGTGACTGAGTACAAGAAGGCCGAAGAAGAGATTAAATCCGGAAAGAAGAGGCTTGAAGATATCCTTGAAAGTATGACCGATGGAGTTAGTATAGTTGCTTTACGAGGTAAACTGTCCATTACATATGTTAATGAAGCATTTTCATCGATGATTGGATGTGCTAGAGAAGTGCTCATTGGGGCAAATCCCTTAGGAGATTTAGTAGGAAAAGAGGATCTTTCTAAAGCTATTGAACAGTTGAGAAAAATAAGGTCGGGTGATGAAGATGAAACGATAGAGTTGATGGTCAGAAGAAAGGATGGGAGTAAATTTCCAGCATACTTTGGAATGTCTGTTCTAAATGACGCCGAAGGAAAACCAGAATCCTTAATTGTGGTCGTCAGGGATATCACCGAGCTCAAGAAGACTGAAAAAGAGCTGAAGGAAACGTTAGCCGATCTAAGAAGTTCCACCAAAGAGCTTGAGCAGTTCACCTTTATAGCCTCACATGACCTGCAGGAACCTCTACGTATGGTAGCAAGTTATGTTCAACTTCTATCGATGCGATACAAAGATAAGATCGATCCCGATGCCGATGAGTACATAGAATTTGCCGTCGAAGGTGTGAAACGTATGAAGGGGATGGTCGATGACCTGATGGCATACTCGAGTGTTGTCACTCAAGGAAGACCTTTTGCGCAGATTGGCTGTGAGAAGATTCTTGATAGAGTACTCAGCAGACTCACCACGGTAATTGAGGAAAATAATGCTGTAATTACGCATGACCCTCTACCCACTGTGATGGCTGATGAGTGGCAGATCATCTCGCTATTTCAGAATTTCATAGAAAATGGGATCAAATATCGTGGCGATGAATTGCCGAATATCCATATTTCGGCAGAAGAGAAGGAAGATGAGATTATCTTCAAGGTGAGAGACAACGGAGTTGGGATCGAACCTGAGAATAAGGATAAAATCTTCCAGATATTCAGCCGCATGAATAAAAAACGATCTGGCACCGGTATTGGTCTTGCAATCTGTAAGAGGATAGTGCAGCGACACGGCGGTAGAATATGGGTTGAATCAGAGCCAGGAGATGGATCAACGTTTTACTTTACAATGACTTTGAAAGGGGGTGGTAAAGGTGAGTGATGAAGACAACGGAAGACCAATCGATATTTTGCTTGTAGAGGATAATCCCGGAGATGTACGATTGACGCAGGAAGCCTTCAAGGAGGGTAAGCTGCGAAACGGACTACATGTTGTTGGGGATGGAGTAGAGGCTATGGCCTTTCTGCATAGAAAAGGAGAGTACGCTGGTGTACCGTCTCCGGACATAATCCTTTTAGACCTTAATATGCCGAATAAAGATGGTCGTGAGGTTCTGGCAGAGGTTAAGGCCGATGAAGAGCTCAGACACATACCGGTTGTAATCCTGACCACATCAAAAGCAGAAGAGGATATACTAAAGACATACAACCTGCACGCAAACTGCTATATCACAAAGCCGGTTGACATGGAACAGTTCATCCGTGTGGTCAAGCTCATCGAAAATTTCTGGTTCACAGTTGTGAAGTTACCGGGGGGATGAAGGTTGGTTGAAGGAAGTGATACCGGTCTTCTCTTGATAGAGAGGGATCAGAATGACGATGCACTGAAAAGAGAACTTAGTAATGTAAAAAAGTATCTTGATTGTGCAGGTGATTTAGTTGTTGCTTTAGATTGCGACCAGGATGTAATCCACATCAACAGAAGAGGCTGCGAGATATTGGGGTGCGAGGAAGAAGAGATTATTGGTACAAATTGGTTTGATACATCAATTCCAAAAAAGGGAAGATATGACGCAGTAGCAGCCTTTCAAAAGCTTTTGACCGGTGAGATGAAGTCGGTTGAACCATATGAAGACATTGTTTTTACAAAAAGCGGCGAGGTTAGGGTGATCAGGTGGAAAAGTACCGCTATCAAAGATGATTCTGGCAAAATCCTTGGGGTTCTAAACACAGGGGTGGATATAACAGATCAAAAACAGATGGAAAAGGATTTTTTTGATATTGAACAAAAATACAAAACTCTATTCGAAAATAAGATTGAAGGAGTCCTTATTTTTGATGCCCAGACGATGGAGATAGTATCGGTCAATCAAACTGCTGTAGAAATTTATGGGTACAGTAGTAAAGAAGAAGTAATCGGAAAAAGTCCTCTTGATTTTATCCCAGAGGAATATAGAGCTACTGTCTTTAAAGATATCACAAATGAGCTGTTTAAAAAGGATCTGAAAAGAGTTAGAGAGTATAGGACAGTAACAAAAGATGGAATAGAGAGATGGATTGAGGTATACGGCACAAAGATCGAATTTGAAGGTAAATTGGCAGGTCTGGTCTCATTTAAGGATATTACAGAAAAAAAGCATTTTGAAATTGAATTACGTGAATCTGAGAAGAGGTACTCGGCAATTGTTGAAGGGGCAAATGATGGTATTATTATCATCAGAAAGGATCTGAAGATCGTTTATAGCAATAAAAGAGCGGCCGATATGTTTGGCTATACTATTGAAGAGCTGCTTGAAGTCAATTTACTGAAAGCGGTCTGCCCAAGCTCCTTAAAAGGGGCGTTGAATGTATTTAAAAATCGAATGGCTGGTGAGGATACGGCTTCAAATTACAATATTGAGGTATTCCATAAAGACGGTCATGTTATACCGGTCGAAGTGAGCAGCGCAAAGACTGAGTATGAGGGTAAACCGGCCGACATAGTCTTTGTTCGTGACATTTCAGAACGCGAGCAAGGAAAAAAGATATTTGAAGAATTAAAGGGGAGTTACCAGGCTCTTATTGAAAATTCTCCAGACATAATAGCCCAATTCGATGAAACTGGAAAAATAATTACTGCTAACACCAAAACAGCAGAATTTCTAAATTTATCGTTGAATGAGATGATTGGCTGCAAGATCTCTGAACTGTTGCCAAAAGAGCTCATTAAAAACGCCTTTAAATTGATGTTGAATGTGATCGGAAGTGATGAACCGAGTTCATATGAAGATTATGTAAAGGAAAGATACTATCAGATCTATTTAACACCAGTCGAGACCGCAGGTAAGAGAAGGACTTATCAGTTAATCGCTCACGACATAACGGACAGAAAAGATGTAGAAATGGAAGCTTTGTCCAGTAAAAGGGAACTCGAGGATATAATGGACAGTATGATCGATTCTGTCTTTATCGGATCCAGTAAAGCAAAAATTATTAACGTCAATGATTCGACCTTGTTGCTTTCGGGATATTCAAGGGAAGAACTGATCGGATCCTTCCCCACAATGCTTTTAAGTAAAGATTCCATCTCCTCATTCATCGAAAATCTCAAGGAATTACAAGCAGGTATCAAGGTAGAATCATTGGAACTATCAATTAAAAGAAAAGATGGTTCAGAGGTTCCAGTAAGCACTAATGTCTCTTTTACAACTGATCTTAAGGGAAGACCGGATAAACTGGTCGTTGTTTTACGGGATATAACTGAACGCAAAAAATACGAGAAGAGACTGAAAGAGACGCTAAATGATTATAAAAACTCCATGGGGGAGCTTGAACAGTTCACCTTTATAGCTTCACATGACCTTCAGGAACCTCTACGCATGGTGGCAAGTTTTGTTCAACTCTTGTCGCTAAGATACAGAGGCAAATTCGATTCCGATGCCGATGAGTACATAGATTATGCCGTCGAAGGTGTGAAACGTATGAAGGGGATGATTGATAATTTGATGGACCTCTCAAGTATAGGTACATCGAATAAAACTTTAAAGCCTGTAGAGTGTGAAAAGGTCCTCAATTTGGCTATTTCTGCTCTTGATACAAAGATAAAGGATAGTGGTGCTGAGATTTTGCGGGAACCATTGCCAGTTGTAAGGGGGGACAATTCTCGCCTCATAGAGCTCTTCACCAATCTAATAAATAATGCTATCAAGTATAGAGGACCGGAATCGCCGCGTATTCATATATCTTCTGAAGAAAGAGAAGATAACTGGGTCTTCTCGGTACAGGATAACGGTATCGGAATTGACCCGGAAAATGTTGAACACGTCTTCAAGATTTTCAGGCGTATGGATAAGAAAAGGTCAGGAACCGGGATTGGCCTTGCAACATGTAAGAGGATTGTACAGCACCACGGTGGCAGAATTTGGGTAGAATCAGAGCCAGGAGAAGGAACAACATTCTACTTTACAATTCCAGTGATGAGGAAGTAAAAGATGAAGGATGATACAGATAGTTATACAAATCTTCTCTTGATAGAGAAGGAGCATAGCGAGGATGCACTGAAAAGGGAACTTTTTAATGTAAAAAAGTATCTCGATTGCGTAGGTGTTTTACTTGTCGCCTTAGATTGCGACCATAATGTCATCCACATCAACAGAAGAGGCTGTGAGATATTGGGATGCGAGGAAGAAGAGATTATTCTTAAAGATTGGTTTGATACAGCAATTCCTAAAAAGGGAAGAGATGATGCAGTAGCAGCCTTTCAAAAGCTTTTGACCGGTGAGATGAAGTCGGTTGAACCATCTGAAGGTATTGTTTTGACAAAAAGCGGTGAGAGGAGGATTATTTTATGGCAAAATACTGCTGTTACTGATGAATCAGGTAACATTGTTGGTATAATCTCTTCTGGCGAGGATGTGACAGAGCGAAGGAAGATGAAGGAGGGGCTTCAAAGGTTAGAAGACCGATACACAAGTCTTTTTGAGAATATTGTTGATGCAGTCTATGTAGTTTCCAAGAGCGGAAAGATACTCTCTGTCAACTCTGCATTTGAACGGATTACAGGGTGGTCAAGAGAGGATTGGGTTGGAAAACACTTCTTGCCGCTGGTTCATCCCGAAGACTTGAAATCTGTGATGGAGATGTTCAAAGAGAACGTTCCCAACCTGACCACTGAAGAGACTTTCGATATAACAATGGAGGTTCGTATCGTAAAAAAGGATGGGGGATGTGTACCGGTTGAAGTCAAACTGACTCCGATTGTTGAAGATGGGAAGATGATCGGAGAATTTGGTATAGCCCGCGATATCACTGAGCGCAAGAAGGCAGAGGAGAAGTTACGCCAAAGCGAAGAGAGGTATTCCACACTCGTTGAGATGAGTTCCAGCGGAATTGTACTGGCACATGATGGGAAGCTTGTTTTTGCTAATCAGCGCTTCTATGATATATTCGATATAGAGGAGTCTGTAATAAAAGATAAGAATGTGATTTCTGTCTTGTCAGGAAGAATTAGAGAGATGCTCAGTGCGATGTCAAAAGATGATAAAAAGATGCTTTTGAAGAGACTTTTAGATGCAGCAAAGGGACTAATTATACCTCATTGTTACCAGATACCGATTAAGATGGGATCGGGCGAGATTTGTTGGATAGAGGTTAATGTGAGACCTATCGAGTACAGAGGAGGTCCTGCTGAGATGGTTATGTTTACTGATATAACCGAATCGAAGAGATCAGAAGATAAGCTAAAGGAATTGAAAGAGAGATTCCATTCACTTATTGAAAGTTCTCCAGATATTATAGCTCAATTTGATAGCAGCGGAAAAATCATTACAGCAAATACAACTTTATCCGAGTTCCTGGACCTGCCTTTAGAAGCGATAATCGATGGTAATATTTCCGACGTGCTACCAGAAGAGGTTTTAGGACGCGGACTTGAGCTGCTTGCCCAGATTAAAAAGAGTGATAAGCCTGTCTTTTTCGAAGATTATATCAAAGGTAGGTACTATCACACCGTGGTTGTGCCTGTTGATACGCCTGGAGAAAAGAGAACTTTTCAGATGATCTCTCGTGATATCACAGAGCACAAAGAAGCAGAGATGGAGATTGATGCTGCCAAGAAGAGGATGGAAGATATACTCGAAAGCATGATCGATGGAGTTACTATCACCGATATGAAGGCGAGTATTAAATACGTCAACAAAGCAGCAAGTATGCAGACAGGTTATCAAAGAGAAGAGCTGATTGGAAGGAAAGTCCAGGAGGTATATATAACAAAAGAAGATCTCCCAAAAACTTTCAATCATCTGAAAAAACTCCTTTCCGGAGAACCTCTGAAGGCTGAAGAGTACTCGATTTTAAGAAAGGACGGCTCAACATTTCCAGGGAGTCTCAACTTCTCACTCTTAATGGGAAATGAAGGTAAGGTAGAGAGTATAATTGCGGTGCATAGAGACATCACCGAGAGAAAATATATCGAAGATGAACTGCGAAGAAGTGAGGAGCGCTACCGTCTACTTTCCGATAACTTGAAGGACGTCATCTGGAGTATGGATCTAAACTTACGGATCAACTATATGAGTCCTTCGGCCAAAAACGTGTACGGCATCAATCCTGATGAGGCAGCAGGTAAGTCTATGATGAAGATATTACCACCTGAATCTATTGATATCATGATGGAGAGTATTAAAGGAAATCCCGATATGTTTAAACTGATGATGGAGTTGATGACGGGACGCATCGATTCCGATGAACTTGCCCGAAGATCGTCAATCCTGTCAAAACCGCTTCAGTATGAGATTATGCGTATTGATGGTACAAGATTCTTTGCCGAAGCTTCAATGAGTCCTTTTTATGACTCAAATGGGAAAGTTGTAGGACTCTGTGGAATAACGCGTGACATAACAGAACGCAAGAAGGCTGAGGCAAAGCTAAATGAAGTGATGGAAGACCTCGAGCGCAGTAACAAAGAGCTCGAGCAGTTCGCCTACGTTGCTTCTCATGACCTGCAAGAGCCTCTACGTATGGTTTCAAGCTATATGCAGCTTTTATCAAGGAGGTACAAAGGAAAGCTTGATTCCGATGCAGACGAGTTCATCCATTTCGCCGTTGACGGTGCGACCCGTATGCAGAGGATGATAAATGATCTTCTTACATACTCGCGTGTAGGTACACGTGGCAGGCCTTTTGAGGAGACCGATTGTGAGGCTGTTATTGGTAGTGCGCTCATAAATCTTGAAGTTAGAGTTGAGGAAAGTGGAGCCGTTGTTACACATGATCCTTTGCCAACCATAATGGCAGACGATGTACAGTTTGTCCAGCTACTTCAGAATCTCATCTCAAACGCAGTTAAGTACAATGACAAGGAGACGCCAACGGTACATCTACGAGCCGAAGAAAGAGATGGCGAATGGCTATTTTCAGTAAAAGATAACGGTATCGGAATTGATCCTGAGTACAAAGATCAGGTCTTCCAGATATTCAGGCGTCTTCAGACGAAAGAGGAATATGAGGGAAGCGGAATAGGACTTTCGGTCTGTAGAAAGATCGTGGAGAGGCACGGTGGCAGGATATGGCTTGAATCAAAGTCCGGTGAAGGGACAACGTTCTACTTTACGATACCTAAAAAGAGGGAAAAAGATGATGGATGATATCAATGGATCTACCGGTCTTCTCTTGATAGAGATGGAGCATAGCGAGGATGCGATTCATAGGGAATGGGATATTGCAAAAAAATATCTTGATTTTGTGGGTGCAATACTTATTTTCATCGACCTCAATCAGAAAGTTAGCCTCATAAATAAGAAGGGTTGCGAGATATTAGGTTATGAAGAAGAAGAGATTTTCGGCAAGAACTGGTTTGATAGCTTTATTCCTGAGAAGGGAAGAGAGGGCGCAAAGACAGTCTTTCAGAAACTGGTTACGGGAGAGACCGAATCGGTTGAATATTTTGAGGATGCCACCTTGACAAAAAGCGGTGAGGAGAGACTGATCTCATGGCACGATACTGCTGTTACAGATGATTCTGGAAATATCCTCGGCATTTTCAAATCGGGGGAGGATATAACTGAGCGTAGTAGGGCAGAAGAAGCCATAAAAGCCAAAGAGGAGAAGTACCGGGATGTTGTTGAAAATATAAAAGAAGGTTTATACAACATGGATCTAAAAGGTCGCGTTTATTTCATCAACCCAAAGATAGCGGAAAAGATCTCCGGTTACGAAATAGACGAAATTGAGGGGAAATCCTTAAACAAACTCGTGCCCAAAGAAGAGGCATCAGTTGCAATAAAAAAACTTCAGAAGGTGCTAAAAGGAGAGGTAGTTCACAACTATGAAACTAAAATAAAGACGAAGGATGGCACTGTAATTCCAATCCTCATGTCCATGACTCCCAAGATGAAATATGGTAAAGTAACCGGCTTGTTTGGTGTAGTTAATGATATCAGCGAGCTCAAGGAGGCAGAAAAAGCGCTGCGGGAATCAGAGAAGAAATATTCAGCCATAGTTAATGGGGGTAGCGATGGAGTTATCATCATAAAGGATCTAAAGGTTGTCTTCTCCAACCAGAAGACGCTTGATCTGATAGGGTATCCCAAAATCGATGATACCAGACAATTGAATCTCTTTAAGATCGTTCGGCATGAGTACTTACTGAAGGCATTTGACAGATACCGCCGCCGAATGGCTGGTGAAGAGGTACCTCAGACCCTGGAGATTGAATTGTCCCATAAAGATGGTCATGTAATTCCGGCTGAGCTGAATAGCTCCAAAATTGAATACAACGGCGGACCTGCGGATGTCATCTTCTTACGTGAAATAACCGAACGCAAGATGGCAGATGAAAAACTGAAGAAGACATTAAAAGATCTGGAACGCTCTAATAGAGAACTCGAGCAGTTCGCATTCGTGGCTTCACATGATCTTCAGGAGCCTTTGCGTATGGTGGGAAGCTACGTCCAGCTTTTATCCCGGCGATACAGTGGTAAACTTGGTCCCGATGCTGATGAGTTCATCGAATATGCAGTTGATGGGGCAACCCGCATGCATAATATGATCAATGATCTTCTGACATACTCTCGTGTTGGTAGAAGAGGGAAGACTTTAGAACCAACTGATTGCGAAACTGTCCTTGATAATGCGCTTTTAGCTCTCTTAAAAATCATTGAAGAAAATAATGCTGTGATTACACATGACCCCCTGCCGACTGTGATGGCAGACGACGATCAACTCGTCCTGGTATTTCAAAATCTCATCGATAACGCTATCAGGTATCGCAGCGAGAATCCACCAAGTATCCATATTTCAGCAGAAGAAAAGTCTGATTTCTGGCTCTTCTCAGTGAGAGATAACGGTATCGGTATCGATCCGGAGTATAAGGATATGATCTTTCAAGTATTCTTTAGACTCCGCGACAGAGAGCAGTATGGAACCGGTATGGGTCTTGCGAACTGCGAGAAGATTGTAGAGCGCCACGGCGGAAGAATGTGGGTGGAATCAAAGCCCGGTGAGGGTTCAACCTTCTATTTTACGATACCTTTGAAAGGAGTGAAAAATGATGAATGATGAATACGACAGACCAGTTGGTATACTGTTAGTGGACGATAATTTAAGTGATGTACGGTTGACTCAGGAGGCCTTCAAAGAGGGCGATATGCCCATCAACCTACACGTAGCTCTTGATGGCTTCGAAGCCTTAGCTTTCCTTCGCAAGGAGGGAAGATACGCTGGTGTACCACGTCCGGACATCATCCTGCTTGACCTGAACATGCCGAGAATGAACGGTGTTCAAGTCCTAAAGGAGATCAAAGCCGATGAGAACCTGAGACGTATACCGGTTATAATCCTGACTACATCAAAAGCAGAAGAGGACATACTCAAGACATATGACCTGCACGCAAACTGCTTTATCACAAAATCTGTCGACATGGAGCACTTCATCAAGGTGATGAAGTATGTCGAAGATTTCTGGTTCACTGTTGTAAAGTTACCGGGGGAATGAAGATTTGGACGGAGACATACATACCAATGTTCTTTTGATCGAGGACAATCCTGGAGATGCACGACTGTTACAGGAGATGCTCAGAGAAGCTGTATCCTATCAGTTCGAGATGGTAAATGCAAGGAGTCTGAAAGAGGCATTCGAGCTCCTTGATGAGAAGACTTTTGATGTGATTATCTCTGATCTCGGACTTCCAGACAGTCAGGGTTTCGAAACGTTTCTCAAAGTTCACAATAAAGCTTTAGAATTACCGATCATTGTGATGACAGGTCTTGCCGATGACGCCACCGGTACAAGGGCCGTAAGAGAGGGGGCCCAGGACTATCTTGTCAAGGGGCAGGTGGAAGGTGATCTACTGATACGTACCATCCGATACGCCATTGAGAGAAAGCAGGTAGGTGAGGCGCTGCGGGAGAGCGAGGGGAAATATTCAACACTCGTTGAGCTTAGTCCTGATGCAATTGCACTATTGCAGCACGGCAAAATAATCTTTGCAAATCGTGTCTTTTATGAAATGTTTGGTATTCCAGAATCGGAAGTTATCGGTAAACACGTATTATCATCAAAATATCTGAGAGGTATAATGAGCGCGATGTCAAAGGATCAGAGGAAAATGATTATGGAAAGAATCGCAGACATGCTGAAAGATGGTATCGCTTCATCCAATTCGTACCAGATGCCTTTAAAGAAACAATCCGGAGAGGTACTCTGGGTAGAGGTTCATACAAACTCAATTGTATACAAGGGAAAAAACACAGAGATGGCAGTCTTTCGAGACATCAGCGACCGAAAACAGGCTGAGGACGCAGTCAAAATGAAGAATGAAGAGTTACAGGTAATGGGAGAAGAACTCCGCCAGCTCAATATGCACCTCGAAGAGAAGGTCGAAGAGAGAACGGCCGAGGTGAACAATCTTCTGAGACAGAAGGATGAATTCGTAAATCAGCTCGGTCACGATCTCAAAAGTCCACTTACACCCCTTGTAACGCTCCTACCAATTATTGAAGAGAGAGAGAAAGATGCAGAACTCAGGGAACTTTTGGAAGTGGCCATAGAGAATGTTCATTTCATGAAGGAGCTGGTCACCAAGACCCTATCGCTTGCAAAGCTCAATTCATCGAATACAGAGTTCACCCTTGAGGTTACAGACCTCTCAGAAGAGGTGACTACTGCCATCAGAACCAAATTGCACCTCTTCAAGGAGAAGAAGATCGATGTTGAGAATAAAGTAATGGAAGGCACCATCATTAAAGCAGATAAACTGAGGCTGGGAGAGTTACTTGACAACCTTATCACAAATGCTCTCAAGTACAGCTATGAAGATGATGGAACTTTAATCATCGATGCAGAGAATGTGGATGATTTTGTCACCGTATCGATCAAGGATTCAGGAATCGGTATGACTGAAGAGCAGTTGAGCAATGTATTTGAAGAATTTTATAAGGTGGATCCTTCAAGGCACGATCTTGATTCATCGGGCCTTGGCCTCTCCATCTGCAAACGCATCGTGGAGAAACATGGTGGGAAGATATGGGCCGAGAGCCCCGGGGAGGGCAAGGGCACGACATTTTATTTCACAATTCCAGTCGAAATAGAAGTTGCTTGTTTAACTGTTTCGTCTGCTTAACCCGTACAGAATAAACCGAGGATACAGTTTATGAAGAGAAGACCGAAGATATTGGTGGCGGATGACGAGGAGATCACAAGAATCATCTTGAGGGAGGTCCTTGAGAGGGAAGGGTACAATGTGATAGAAGCGTCGTCTGGCGAGGATGTACTCCGACTTATTGAAGTTGACGAAGAGTTTGATTTAGCAATTCTTGACATTATGATGCCAGGAATAGATGGTTTTGAGGTGCTCGATAAACTCAAGGAAAAACCACAGACGGAGGATGTCAGAGTAATCATGCTCTCAGCAATGAATCAAGTTGATGAGAAGGTTTTAGCATTCTCAAGTGGGGCTTGTGATTATATCACAAAGCCGTTTCAAAGAGAAGAACTTGTTGCACGAATAGATACCCAGCTTACACTCAAGTTTGCAGAAGAGGATCTCATGCATGCAAAGGAGAGGTACGAGGAGCTATTTGAAGGAGCAAATGAGCTCATCTTTACAACCGATGCCAATGGGTTTTTATATACGGTCAATAGACGAGTGGAGGAGCTTACCGGCTACTCAAGAGAGAATCTGATAGGGAAAAATTTCTTGAAGCTTGCTCATCCCGACGATCGGGAAAAATTCTATAAATTCTGGAGTCGTATTCGTGATGGTGAAAAACCGACATTTGAGCTGAAGTTACGTACCAAAACAGACGATCTTGTTTACGTGATAGTGAGTGGAAGAGCTATAGAGACGGTTGGAAAGGTCATCGAGATCCAGTACAACGCTCATGATATCACAGATCGCTATCTTTCGGATGAGAAACTGAGAGAGAGCGAAGAGAAATTTAAAATTCTCTCTGAACAATCGCTTTTGGGCATCATAATTCTCCAGGACGGCCTGGTGAAGTATGTCAACCAGGCATTGGCCGATATACTTGAATACTCGATCGAAGAGATGCTGAATTGGAAGCCCTATGAATTTTCAAGAGCCGTTCATCCGGATGATCGATCATTGGTGTTAGAGCAGGAGCAAAAGAAACAAGTGGGGTATGGGAATTTTGTAACGCGATATCAATATCGTTTAATCGCCAGAAGTAAAGAGGTGCGATGGGTTGATCAATATTCGAGGACGATACAGTATAAAGGGAGAAATGCTGATTTTGCAACAGTCATCGACATAACCGAACAGAAAAAGGCGGATGAAGTAATTAGAGAGAAGGACGAAGAATTGAGAGTGCTGGGTGAAAATCTCACTCTGTTCAATTCGAACCTCGAAGAAAAAGTAAGTGAGAGGACGACAGAAGTCGAAAAACACCTCAAGCACAAAGACGAATTTGTGAGTCAACTAAGTCAAGATCTGAGGAGTCCGTTAACGCCTCTTGTGACGATTCTACCGATAGTAGAAAAGCAAGAGAAAGATCCAGAACTGAAGGAGCTTATTGGAATCTCAGTTGAGAACGTCGATCTGATAAAAGAGCTGGTTGTCAAGACTCTGTCACTTGCAAAACTCACTTCACAGGATATAGAGTTCAACATGGAGGATATTAATCTCTCAGAAGAGGTTGACCGTGTCATCAGAATCAAAAATCGCATTATCGAGGAGAGGATGATCGTTGTTGAGAATAAAATTTCAAAAGGTACCATTATTAAAGCAGACAAACTCAGACTAGAAGAGCTTCTCAGCAACCTCATAAACAATGCCGTCAATTACATCGATGAGACCGGTGGCATTTTAACTATTGATGCAGAGGTGGAGGATGATTTTGCTACAGTATCAATCGAGGATACAGGCATCGGTATGACCGATGCAGAGTTGAGCCATATCTTCGAAGAGTTCTACGAGACCGATCCGTCCACATATGATCTAGATTTATTGGCTCTTGGCCTCTCCATATGTAAGCGCATAGTCGAAAAACACGGCGGGAAGATATGGTGTGAAAGCCCTGGGAGAGGCAAAGGCTCAACATTTTATTTCACAATTCCAGTTAAAAGCGAAAACACATATTTAACAGTTTCAGCAGTGTAAAAAAAGAGGGGAAGATGATCCAGGAAGGGGTTTTAAAAGCAAAAGACGCAGTCATTTTAGTCGTAGATGACATAAGAGACAATATATACCTGATAGAGGAGATACTTTCGGACGAAGGCTATGAGAACATTTTGGCCGCAACATCCGGACGAGAAGCCCTCTTATTAATTGATGAAGAGAAGCCCGATCTTGTACTTTTAGACGTCATGATGCCGGAAATGAATGGATATGAAGTTTGTACAATACTCAAGAGTAACGAAGAAACCTTAGATATTCCCATAATTATGGTCACGGCAAAAACAGATTCTGAAGATTTGAAGGAAGGGTTCTATGCTGGGGCGGTCGATTATATAAAAAAACCCTTTGATGAAGTCGAATTGATAGCTCGTGTGCAGTCTACCCTGAAACTGAAAGAATCAAGAGAAGAGGTTGAAAAGGCAAATGTCGGTCTGTTAGATCTGGCGCAGCAGAACCAAGTAATTATTGACACCTTGGATAAGGAGATCACCGAGATCAAGCGGATGCAAAAAGAGCTTCGTGAAAGCGAAGAGAAGTTCAGGACAATCTTTGAAAACGCCAATGATGAGATCGTCTACCTGGATAAAAATGGCAGGATTGTTGATGTAAACAGAAGGGTAGAGGAACTCTTTGGCTACATGCGTGAAGAAGTGATAGGGAAAAATTTTGTACAACTTGGTATATTAAAGCCTGAAGATATGTTGAAGATGTTTAATCTTTTCAAGGATGTTGTAAGAGATGATAAAGCCGTTAATCTGATGGAAGTTGAAGTTAGACATAAGAACGGCAGTTTTATCATTGTTGAAGCCAGCAGCAACCTGATTAAAAAGGATGGTAAGATAGATGGCATTCTTGTTGTTGTAAGGGATATCACGGAGCGCAAGAGAGCAGAAATTGCTCTGCATGAGAGCGAAGAGAAGTACTCCTCACTGGTTGAGATGAGTCCTGATGGAGTTGTTCTGGCACAAGATGGAAAGATCACCTTTGCAAACCAAGCGTTTTATGATATATTTGGTTTTGATAAATCCGAAGTCATCGGTGTGAGCCTGCTCGATAAATTATCGGGGGATATGAAGGATATTTTGAGTATGATGCCCGAGAATGAGCGCCAGAAGATATTGAGAAACATCTCGGACGCAATGAATGGGGAGGCCGTATCTGCCGTATACCTGGTACCTTTTAAGAATAAACGTGATAAGATCGTTTGGGCTGAGATAACGGTAAGTCCCATCGAATACAGGGGGAAAGCTGCTGATATAGCGCTGATACGAGATATCACTGATCGGAAGCTAGCAGAAGAAGCGATAAGGCAAAAAAATGAAGAATTAGAGATTATAGGAGAAGAACTCCATGAGCTCAATGAGGGGCTTGAGCAGAAGGTAAGAGAGAGAACATCCGAATTTGAGGTAGCAAATGAGGAACTCAAGACACTGGACAAGTTAAAATCGAAGTTCATTTCAATGGCATCCCATGAGCTTAGAACTCCACTGATTGCGATTCAAGGCTACGTTGACCTGATACTTGAAGGATCTGCAGGTGGGGTAATTGAAGAACAACAAGAAATGTTGGTGACGGTCTCAAAGAATACAACAAGGCTTGCGAGGATAGTTTCAGAGCTCCTGGATGTCTCAAGGATAGAGGAGGGAAGACTTGTCCTGAGGCAAGAACCTCTTTCTATAAAAGACGTGATCGAAGAGGTCGTCCTGGAGCAGAAGTCCACAATCGACAAACGCAAGCATACACTCACGATGGATATAAAGGACTGCATACCGAAGATCTATGGAGATGAGGATAGGATGGCGCAGGTCATCATTAATCTGATCGGAAATGCGATAAAGTACACGCCTGACGGGGGAAACATCTGGATAAAAGCCGAAGCTGTTGAAAATAACGTTCATTTCTGCGTAATAGACGATGGAATTGGTATTAGGAAGAAACATCTAAACAAGATATTCAAACGATTTTACGAGGTCGGTGATGTGACCAAACACAGTTCAGGAAAGGTCGGTTTCGGAGCCAGTGGCACTGGACTTGGCCTTTCAATTGTTGAAGGTATCGTAAAAGCGCATGGTGGCAGAGTATGGGCTGAAAGCGAGTATGGCAAAGGCTCAGTATTCCATGTACTCCTGCCGATTGCAGAAGGAGGCCATGTGTCAGAGTCCGAAGTCCTTAAAATCGGAGAAGATAAGACCTCCCTTCCAAAAGAGCTCGAACGCATGATAGGACTCGAGGAAGTTGGCGAGAGAGTAAAGAGGCTGAGAATAATTGTCATAGACGACGAAGAAGATGCAATCGATTTGGTAAATAGGACTCTTGAGGATACGTGCGACCTCTCTTTTGCTAAGACAAGTAGCATTGGGCTGAGAGAAGCGATATCAAAAAGACCCGACCTGATTCTGCTTAAAGCCCGGATGCCCGGTATTTCAGGTTGCAAGATCTGCAAGACTCTGAAAGGCAACATCAATACAAGGAAGATTCCTATAATCATCTTCACCGAGGCTGGAAAGAAATTAGATGAAGAAAGAGCGTACGAATCGGGTGCGGATGGATGCATAACAAAACCGTTCAAAGAAGACGACATGATAAAGTTGATAGAGGAATTCAGAGGACGATAGATGAACGACAAGCCAAAGATACTTATCATAGATGACGAAGAGTGCACAAGAGTCCTTCTAAAAAAGATTCTCGAGCGACAGGACTACGACCCGGTACTTGCATCTTCTGGAGAGGAGGCGCTTGCACTCATAGAGGATAACGAGATTGACCTGATACTCCTCGACATTATGATGCCAGAACTTGATGGCTTTGAGGTACTTGATATTCTCAAGGGGACAGAGGAGACGAAAGATATAAAAGTCATCATGCTCACCGCTATGAGTCAGGTGGAAGATAAGGCGCGGGCATTTTCAGGTGGTGCTTCGGATTACATCGTTAAGCCTTTTGAGAGAAAGGAGCTAATCGCACGAATAGAATCCCAAATCGCACTTAAACGAGGAGTTAAAGATCTCAAGCAGGCAAAGGAGAGGTATGAAGATCTCTTCGAGGGTGCAAATGATCTGATATTTACGACCGATGCCGATGGATTTGTACTTACAGTTAACAGGCGGGTAGAGGAGATCACAGGATACTCAAGAGTAGAGATGATTGGAGAAAACATCATAAAATTCTCTTCTCCTGACGATCATGAGAAATTCTACGACTTCTGGAAGTGCATTCATAGTGGTAAGAGGCCAACCTATGAGCTGAAGCTGCTTACCAAGTATAGTGATACCGTCTTTATGCTGACAACCGGAAGGGCAATTGAGGCTGATGGAAAGATCATGGAAATCCAGTACAATGCCCAGGATATCACCGAGCGCAAGAAGATGGAAAGCATGGTTAAAGAGAAGAATGAAGAGATACTGGTGATGGGTGAGGAACTGCTTGAACTCAATCTGAACCTTGAACAAAAGGTCGAGGATAGAACGGTGGAAGTTGAAAAACTCCTGAAGCATAAGGATAGATTCATAAGCCAGCTCGGTCACGATCTGAAGAGTCCACTGACGCCTCTTGTGACGCTTCTATCTATTGTTGCGAAAGAGGAAGATAATCCTGATTTGAAAGAGCTTATTAGAGTATCCATTGAGAATGCCAATTTTATGAAGGAGCTGGTTGTCAAGACTCTCTCACTTGCAAAGCTCAACTCATCGAACACAGAGTTCAACTTAATTGATTTAGACCTGTCAGAAGAGATCAGTGCTGTAATCAGATCCAAACATCAACTTTTTAAAGATAGGAACATCGAGGTTGAGAATAAAATTGGGGAAGGTGTCTTCGTTAAAGCGGATAGATTGATGCTTAAAGAGCTGATTGATAACCTTATAACCAATGCCATCAAATTCAGCCAGGAGGCCGATGGCATTTTGACGATTGATGCAGAGATGAAGGATGGTTTTACCACCGTATCAATCGAGGATACAGGCATCGGAATGACCGAGGCAGAGTTGAGCCATATCTTTGATGAGTTCTACAAGGCCGATTTCTCCAGACATGATCTCAATTCATCGGGTCTTGGCCTCTCCATCTGTAAGCGTATAGTCGAAAAACATGGTGGGAAGATATGGTGTGAAAGCCCCGGGAGAGGCAAAGGCTCAACATTTTATTTCACAATGAAACTTGAGAGGAGGTATAACGAGGTCCTATGTGGTGCGCATTCCCTCAAATATTAGGATTTCCATATCTGCGAGGGAAAATCTCTCAAAAAGTTTATATCATATTAATCGTTAATGAATAATAAATGGATAGTTGGGGATGAGCGAGGGACTTGAAAGCGGAAATTTATATCGCTGACCTATGTCTCTTCGGTAATCCGGCATCATCCTTTAATCTATTAAAGGGGCTCAGGGGATAATAGATGAATGAAAAACCCAGAATATTGGTGGTAGACGACGAGAATGTTACAAGGGCTCTTGTTAAAAACATCCTTGGACAGCAAAACTACGATATCTTAGAGGCAGAATCTGGCGAAGATGCACTTGTGACCATTGAAGACGAAGAGATTGATATCATTCTCCTCGACATTATGATGCCGGGGCTTAATGGCTTTGAGGTGCTCGAGATTATCAAGGCAAATCAAAAGACGGTTAATATTAAAGTCCTTATGCTCACAGCGATGACTCAGGTTGAAGACAGGGTTCGGGCATTTTCTTCCGGGGCCGCCGACTATATCACCAAGCCATTCAAAAGAGAGGAGTTAATCTCGCGAATTGAGACTCAGATCAATCTCAGGTATGCGGAAGAGGACCTCAAACGGGCCAAGGAGAAGTACGAGGAGCTATTTGAAGGTGCAAATGAGATAAACTTCACCACCGATCCCAATGGATTTATACGTACAGTCAATAGACGTGTGGAAGAGATCACGGGATACTCAAGAGATGAGTTGAGAGGAAAGAACGTGATAGAATTCGCCCCTCCTGATTTTCGTGAAAAGTTCACGGAGTTCTGGAACCGAGTTCGTAAAGGTGAGAGACCGACCTATGAGCTTAAGATACTCGACAAACAGGAAGATACTATCTTTCTAATAGCAACTGGAAGGACAATTGAAGTCGAAGGCGAAATCTATGAGATCCAGTACAACGCCCAGGATGTAACTGAGTTGAAGCGAACAGAGGAGGCACTCCAAAAGACCAAAGCAAAATTCAGAAGTTTTGTGGAAGGATCAAACGACCTTATCTACACTCTATCACCTGATTGGACTGTCACCTACATCTCCCCTAATTCGCACGATATCCTTGGATATGCTGCAGTGGAGCTTATTGGTGGCTCTTTTAAGTCCTTCATACATCCTGAAGATATTGTCGTTTGCACAGAGTTTTTAAATAGAGTATTTGAAACTGGTGAGAAAGAAAGTGGCCTTGAGTACAGGATTAGACACAAGGATGGAAACTGGCGGTGGCACTCGGCAAATTGCGGCTTCATAAAAGACAAGGATGGCAACGTTGAGGAGGTTCTGGCCATCTCAAGGGACACCACCGAACGCATGCTTGCTGATGATGAACTACGGGAGAGTGAGGATAAATTTAAGACGATCTTTGAAAATGCAAATGATGGTATTTTTTATCTTGATAAATACGGAAATGTCTTCGATCTAAATAGAAGGGTAGAGGAGATATTTGGCTATGGGCCAGAAGAGATATTGGGTAGCAATTTTGCGGGGCTTGAGTTCTTAAGGCCTAAGGATTTTTCGATGATTCTTGAGGAGCTGCAGGAAGTGGCCAAAAGGGAAAAACCGGCGGACTTGATGGAACTTTCTGCCAGAAATAAGAGCGGTGAAGAAATCTTCATCGAATTGAGCATCAGATCTGTTAGAAAGGGGCGGGATGTGGAAGCCATACTCGTCATTGTAAGGGAGATAACCGAACGCAAGCTGGCGCAGGATGAAGTCAAAGAGAAGAATGATGAGTTACAGATGATGGGAGAAGAGCTTTGCAAACTCAATGATAACCTTGAGCAGAAAGTTGAAGAGAGAACATTTGAGATTGAAAAACTCTTAAAACATAAAGATGAATTCATAAACCAACTGGGTCATGATCTGAAGAATCCGCTAACACCCCTTACGACGATGCTTCCCATAATAGAAGAACGAGAGAAAGATCCTGAATTGAAGGAGATGCTAGGGGTAATTATTGAGAATACCAGCTATATGAAGAATCTGGTTGTTAAAACCCTGAAGCTTGCAAAGCTCAATTCACCGAGTTCAGAGCCAGACCTCAGAGATATGAATCTTTATAATGAGGTTAGTAGTATCATAGAGGTCAGACAACATTTCTTTAAAAAGAGT
The DNA here is from genome assembly GCA_034190245.1 of Halobacteriota archaeon. Lineage (GTDB taxonomy): Archaea > Halobacteriota > Syntropharchaeia > DAOWMC01 > DAOWMC01 > JAXHTJ01. Next base: position 29,024 of record JAXHTJ010000009.1, read on the forward strand.
AATATCGAGTTTGAGAATAAAATCAAGGAAGATATCATTGTTCAAGCAGATAAACTGGAATTTGAAGAGCTATTAGATAATCTAATCTCCAACGCAGTTAAATTCATGCCTGATGGTGGCACTGTAACAATCGATTCAAAGAATGGAGATGGTTTTGTCATCGTATCGGTCAAGGACACAGGTATTGGTATGTCTAATGGAGCGGTGGGTCATATCTTCGATGAGTTCTACAAGGTCGAGGATTCAAGGTATGATCTGAATTCATCGGGTCTTGGCCTCTCAATCTGTAAACGTATCGTTGAGAGGCATGGTGGGACTATCTGGGCAGAAAGCGCAGGGAAGGGGAAAGGTACAACCTTCAGTTTCACGCTGAAATTTGGAAGACAATACATTGAGACCACGTGTAACGTGTAATACCCTTAATAATACGGTACTTTCGCAAAAAGTTTATATCCCATCAATCATTAATAAGTATACTTAGAGGGATTTGTTTACAAGTGTTCTCTATCAGGGGAAATATGATGCAAGAGCCACTTGAAAAAGATGGGGAGTTGGAAGATCATTATTTTTTTAACACCAATCTATCTCTTTTGGGCGGTCCAGGTTCCTCTTCAAATGAATATTGAATTGGGTGGAGTTTCACCATGCAGGAGATCCAGGCGAAAGACGCAGATAAAACAAAAGAAGAGCTCATCAATGAATTGATCGAGCTACGAGAGCGAACAGGAAAATTGGAAAAACTGAAAGAGGAGTTTAAGAAGACCGAAGAAGCATTGCATAGGTCAGAGGAGCGTTTTAATAGCCTTTTTGAGAACATGGTCGACGCAGTCTATGTTGTTTCGAAGAGCGGTAAGATAATTTCTGTCAACGCAGCATTTGAACGGATGACCGGATGGTCGCGGGACGATCTGGTTGAAAAGCACTTCTTGCCTCTGGTCCATCCCGATGATTTGAAATCAGTGATGGAGATAATCCAGGTCCAAATTCCGGATATGTCAGAAGAAGAAGTGCTTCGCATCGCAATGGATGTTCGCTTTTCAAAAAAGGGCGGTGGATATGTATCTGTAGAAGTCAAAATGACCCCACTGATTGAAGATGGGATGATGGTCGGTCAATTCGGTATTGCTCGGGAGATCACAGAACGCAAGCGTGCGGAGGAAGCAATCAAACAAAGAGAGAAAGAATTATCCAAAGTAAGGGAGAAGCTCAATGAATTTTATCGGAACTTTGAGCATAATTTCGAGGAGAAGATGTCCAAAACTGAAAATTTCATGCACCAGAGAGAAGAATTTGTCAACCAACTCAGTCATGATTTGAGAAATCCATTGACGTCTCTTGTGACGCTCCTCCCAATAATTGGGCAGCGAGAAAAAGATCCTGAACTGAAAGCGATGATAGAAGTAATCATTGACAATACCGATTTCATGAAGCAGCTCGTTGCCAAAACCCTGTCGTTTGCAAAGCTCAATTCACCGGATATGGAATTCATCATAGAGGATACAGATGTGGTTAAAGAGGTAAGAGCCATCGTAAAATCCAGACTGAACATCTTTGAGGAGAATAATATCAAAGTTGAGAATAAAATAGCGGGAAGGACCATTGTTAAAGCAGACAGACTCGTATTGGAAGATCTGTTTGAGCATCTCTTCAATAACGCAATCAAATGCATGCCTGATGGCGGTACTTTAACCCTTGATCTGAAGAAAGGTTATGATTTTGTTATCATATCCGTCGAAGATACAGGTATTGGCCTGAGCAGTGTGCAATTGAACCAGATCTTTGAGGAGTACTACAAAGGTGACGATTGCAGATATGACCTTGGTTCATCAGGTCTTGGTCTTCCCATATGTAAGCGTATCGTTGAAAAACATGGGGGCGTGATATGGGCCGAAAGCCCGGGGAAAGGGCATGGCGCAACATTTTGTTTCACCCTAAAATTAGGTAGTGGGTAATAAAAATAGGTATGGGTGTAGGTTATGGTTGAGAAGAGAGTGATGATAGTGGATGATGAGCCATCTATACGGATTGCTCTGGAAGTACTTTTGAAGGGAGAAGGTTTTGAAGTGACAACTGCTGATAGTGGGCAAAAATGTATTGAAGAGCTGAAGAAAGGGTTCAAGGGCGTTATACTCATGGATATAATGATGCCCAACATGGATGGATGGGATACGATCAAAGAGATAGTTGAAGACGATCTCCTTGAAGGAAATATAATCTCTATGCTAACGGCAAAAGATGCACCGGATCAAAAGATGGAAGGCTTGCAGGAGTACGTGATTGATTATATAACAAAGCCTTTTGAGCCGGACGAACTCGTGGCTACTGTTGAAGGATATCTTGGGTACTTATAGATGATTTAAAGAGATGAGGGTGGTGAGGATAATCCCAAAAAATATAATAGTTATAGGAGTATCAACTGGCGGTCCTAAAGTACTTGGATTGCTATTTTCAGGTTTACCGATGCTGAATGCAAGTATTGTTCTCGTCCAGCATATGCCTAAATTCATAAATAACTCATTTAAAGATACGCTGAGCATGAACACAGAAATGCAGCTCAAAATAGCCGAAGATGGGGACGTACTCAAAGAGGGTATGGTGTATATAGCTCCAAGTGATATTCATCTAAAGCTATCGTGTAATTTACGTATACGATTGTTCCACGGGGAAAAAGTAAATTCTGTGCGCCCTTCAATTGATATAGCTATGAAATCGGTCAAACAACTGTCACAAAACAAGGTTATAGGCATAGTCCTAACAGGTATGGGAAGGGATGGATCAGAAGGTATAAGCCACATAAAAAGTATCGGTGGAATAACGATAGCCGAAGATGAAAAATCGTGTGTTATCTACAGCATGCCAAAAGCAGCTGTCGAAACAGGGGACGTTGATGAAATATTAACGCCCGAGCAGATACAAGCAAGACTGATTGAGCTGGTTGGCGTGAAGAAGGAACCGATGATCATAGAGGCGTGAGCGTATCGTTTTTGGTTCATATCTCTTTCACGCTCCTCGTTGTTGTCCTGACCGCTACCTTCCCGGTGGTGCTATAAAACTCGATAGATCTTCCATGTTCCCCTCCGGTGTCTTCTGCAACTATTCTGATAGAGGCTTCTTTTAGCTTCTTTTTCACTGCTTCTAAGTTTTTTCCCCCCACATCAACTTGTAAAAAATCATTATCAACATGCGAGAACATGTGCGCCCCACCAATAATCTTCGCCGTTATTGACTCATCATCAGCCCCCAGATCTAACATTTCATTTAACTCAATATCAATAGCAGTATCTGCATATTTCATCGGGTTTAAAGAAAAATCTCCACCATCGTCACTGGGGAGCATGATATGGGCTAACCCTGATATTTTTGATCTCCAATCCCATAGACAAACACCGACGCATGAACCCAAACCCAGTGTTGTCAATATATTGGGGCAATAAGTAACCTTCAGATCTGCTACCCCAACCTTTATGATCTTCTCCATTTATCCCCTGAAAAATATATTGGCTTGGAGTTCATATATATAATATTCTCTTCTAAATTAACCACTCCCCAACCACTCATCTTATATACTCCTACTACACTTATTATTTTATATTTATGTTCACTTGAGGGGGCAAGTATTTGTGAATGTCAATTTGAGAGTCGCAAAATCATATCCAAGTGAT
>JAXHTJ010000088.1:0-9852 GCA_034190245.1 Halobacteriota archaeon
GGGCATTGGAACTCTTCTGTGATAAGGGGGTGAAGGGGTAGAGAAAACAGTCTGCTGTGTTAGGTTTTTTTATATATGTCTTCAAAAATTAGTGGTTATGTGTGGGAAAGGTGGGTTGTAATAGTGTTATGTTTGAGCAGCAGAACAGATGCACAAATCTTTAAATAGGGAAGATCATCTTTTGTTCTGGTTGAAATGACTGATAGAGACCTATCCGAAAGGCTGAACAAGATAGAGGAATCTGCGACTATAAAGATCATACAGAAGCAGAAGGAGATGAAAAAAGCGGGAATCGACGTTATTAGCTTCGGAGTCGGTGAGCCGGATTTTGCCACCCCAATGCACATATGCGAGGCTGCCAAAGATGCTCTATACGAAGGTTTCACACATTACACACCATCTGCAGGTATACCGGAATTAAGAGAAGCCATAGCAGATAAATTGAAGAGTGAGAATGGGATTGATGTGGGTCCAGAAGGAGTTTTGGTGACACCCGGTGCAAAACATGCGATATATGAAACCTGTATGGCGGTGCTCAACGCCGGTGATGAGGCCATACTTCTAAGTCCTGCCTGGGTCACCTATGACGCATGCATAAAACTACCAGGCGGGAAGACGGTATGGGGTCAGACGAGGGATGATGGCATAAATGATCTATCAGAAGCTGTAACAAAGAAGACTAAATTGATTATTGTGAACAGCCCGAGCAACCCGGCAGGATATGTTTTACATGACGATGAGATCAAAACCATCTCCGATATTGCAATCGATAATGACCTGTATCTGATATCCGACGAGATCTATGAGAAGATAATATACGACAAGAAGTGCGTCAGCTTCGCCACCCTTGGTGGGATGGATGATAGGACGATAACTATAAACGGTTTCTCCAAGACCTATGCGATGACTGGCTGGAGGATGGGATATGCTACAGCACCACCCCGGATACTGAAGAATATGCTCAAGTTACAGCAGCACTCGGTCAGCTGTGCAACATCTTTTGCACAGGTCGGTGCCGTCGCCGCATTGAAAGGCCCCCAGGATTGCCTTGATGAGATGGTTGCCGAGTTCAGGAAGCGTCGTGACCTCATTGTGGAAGGTCTCAACAAGATTGGACTTAAGTGCGATAAACCGGATGGTGCATTCTACGTCTTCCCGGATGTAAGCTCCTTTGGCACAGGAAGCGAGGTCGCCGAGAGACTTTTAGAAGTAGCTCATGTTGCTGTTACGCCTGGTTTTGCATTCGGCTCACTTGAGGAGGACTACGTGAGGGTATCGTATGCCACATCAGTCGAAAATATATCTGAAGGTCTTCAGAGGATAGAAGAAGCTCTAAATTGATGTTTAAAGCTAAAAGAATTCTCGTAGTCGATGTAACCCACGGTGGTCTCACCATCACGACAAAACTGCAAGAGCATGGTGCTGAGGTTACAGCACTTGATCTGTACGAGACACTTGACCCCTCCAGGCATAAGAGTCTAAATGATCAGGGTATATCGGTAAAAAGTGATATAGATAGCGATTTAAATTATGATCTTATAATCTCGCCGTTTCACTCTCCCCTGATGAACCCCGTTCTGAGTGAAGACTCTCGGATAATGTCTCATCATGAGATCACAGGGATACTGCTGAGAGATACAATTAAAGATGCAAGAATCATCGAGGTCACAGGTGTAAAAGGAAAGACATCCACCGCTTCTCTTCTAACCGATATCTTTGTTGATGGTGGTAGTAAGGTATTATACTCGACAAGCATCGAGGTTGGTTACAGGGTTGGGGAAGAGAAGACGATTTTGAATGCGCCAAGCATAACACCTGCAAACGCTATCAGGGTGGCTGAGATACAGAAAGAAGAGGGAATAGACGTCGATGTATTCATATTCGAGCTCTCTTTAGGATTTACAGGAGCCGGAAGCACGAACATCCTGACATCGATGAAAGATGATTATACGGTCGCAGGTGGGAGGCTGAGCGCAGTTGACTGCAAGATGTATACGGTGGGTTATCTGAGGAACTCTATATTGTTGGTTGATAATGATACCTACAGTAAACATACCGGTTCCTTTTCAGGAGTAGAAACGATCATCTATGATATCGACGATTCCAAGTCTCTCAACCTCTCAAGCACCCTCTTTGGTGGAGAACACGAAAGAAATGCGATGGCTGCAATGACCGCAGCCACATATAACGGCATCGATCTAAAAAGCGTAAAATCGTCTTTAAAGCGGAGTAATGGCATTCCGGGCAGAATGCAGCGGATTACCGTAAGTGATCACACGATCATCAATAATTCAAATCCTGCACTTGATTCGAGATCCCTTAAGAGTGCTATAGAGGAAGTTCTTAAAGTAGGAGAAGATGCCGAGATTGCTGTGATAGTTGGAGGAAGGAAGAGTCGCTGCACCCATACCGATTATCAGGCTTTAGGGGGGGTCATCGAAGAGTACAGCTTAAGATGTAATGTCTGTTTCTTATATTCTGGTGAGATTGGCAGGAGACTGATAGAGATGGGATATCATGGGGAGTATATTGAAACAATAGATCCCAGATCCTTACCCGATAGGGAGATTGTACTGGTTGCAATGCAGGGGGATTTTAATGGTTTTTGAAATAAAGGGCATCTATAGCAGTGTATCCGAATCAAATTCTATTATGGCAACCCCGTCCCGGTACAATCTTACAACACCACTCTGAGATAGGGTTATACCCAGAGCCTGTGTATCATAGGATATTGACGCTGCTGCTATATGTCGCCCACCCAGGCCACTCTGTATCTCAATATTCTTCGCACCGGTTTTGATATACCTGCCTGCATTGAGCACATTACCTTGCTCGCTCACGATGAACATGCCATCCAGCTGGGCAAACTCTTTGATAACATTCCAATTTTCAGGATCTGTAATGTTTACATCGTGAGCCTTAAAGGGATTCAAGACAGACTGATATGACCTTTTAAGAACCTCTTTTGAATCTCCAACGATAAACGCTGTTCCAATTTTTCTGCCCTCGTATCCCTCCACACCGAGCTTTAGGGCTATAAACAGAACAGCACGGATAACTTCCGGATTCACCCTGTCCCCACAATCTTTCAATTTCTTGAATACTTCGGTCTCATTCAAGTCCAGAACGATGATGGAATCGGTGTTGTTAAAATCAACGACTCCAACAATCAGCTCGCCTTTTATCTTACTGTTGATGTAGGCCACTAACGCCTCATCTTCCAATCTACCAATTCCACTGGTCGTTCTATAAAAGAGATCTCTGGAGATGTTCTTTTGCGATAAATCCGTTGAGATGAACTGGCCTGCTGGCATAAAAGATCTTTTGATGTGCAAAACCGGGATCTTCGTTTTGGCGTCTTCAAGCATATTCTCTCTGGATAGAACAATTATGCTGTTTGCACCGATATCTTCTGCAACTTTTAATGCAGCATCTGCTACTGCTCTCTTTATCTCCTTCACATCCACGAGTCCATCCCTAAGTCCAAAGCTTTATATTTAGTATCTACGTCAAGGTTAATAAATGTTCTCAGGGAGATAAGCATGAGTAGAACGATGGTAGAGAAGATTCTGGCAAAAAAGGTGGAGGGTGATCTGAGCGCGGGAGATATTGTGATCGTTCCTGTTGATCTTGCTTTTGCACACGATGGAACCCTGCCACTTGCTATTCAACAGATGAAAGTGCTTGGTTCCACTAAAGTCTTTGACTCAAGAAAGGTGGTGAGTATATGCGATCATGCTTCTCCGTCTCCAAGTGAAAAAGTCTCAAATGTTCACAAGATGATGCGATGGTTTGCCACTGAGAGCGATATTGATTTTTACGAGAATGGTGATGGTATATGCCACCAGATAGTTGTAGAGCGTTACGCTGCACCCTGGAAGGTTATAATCGGGGCAGACTCCCACACGACAACACATGGGGCTCTGGGTGCTTTTGCAACCGGTATGGGTAGTACAGATGTTGCGGGTGTGATCAGATATGGGAAGACGTGGCTCAAGGTACCGGAGAGCTTCAAGGTAGAGGTGAAAGGGAGATTGAAAGAGCATGTCTATTCTAAGGATGTCTTCTTACATATGGTAGGAGAGATAACGGCGGATGGTGCAACTTACATGAGCCTTGAGTTCCTGGGCGATACCGTCGATGAGATGAGTGTTGAAGCAAGGCTGACGATGACCAACATGGCTATCGAGGCTGGTGGTAAATGTGGCATCTGTGTGGCAGATCAGAAGGTCAGAGAATTCCTGAGCAGGTATGGACGGGAAGGTGAGTTCAAGCCCATTTCGCCGGATAAAGATGCTGACTATGCCGATGAGATTATAATTGAGGCTGAAGAAGTTGAACCCATGATAGCTCTGCCTCACAGGGTAGATAATGTGAAGCCTGTCTCCGAATGTGAGGGAGTAGAAATTGACCAGGTTTGCATAGGCTCCTGCACAAATGGTAGAATTGAGGATCTGAGAATTGCGGCAAAGATTTTAAAGGGGAATAAAGCAGCCGATGGCACCCGACTGATCGTTTATCCCGCAAGCAGAGATGCATTGATTCAGGCAACAAATGAAGGTATAACCGAGACTCTCCTTAAAGCCGGAGCTGCTGTATGTCCTCCTGGATGCGGATTTTGCATAGGAAAAACGATAGCCCTCGCAGATGGTGAGAAGGCCCTCTCCACACAGAACAGAAACTTCAAGGGCAGGATGGGTAATGATAACGCAGAGATCTATCTCTGTAGTCCAGAGACTGCGGTTGTGAGTGCAATCACTGGAGAGATCACCGACCCAAGGGGAAATTGATCGTATTTAACAAACGGCATAATCTCATGCACCTTAAAAAGACCGATGGGGAAAGGTACGACGATACTCTAAACAGACGTTTACACAAGGGCGCACTGCTCCGTTAGAGTGGGACTTGTTTTGGTCAATAAAACCTATGAGTACAATTTTACCCGGCGTCTCTTCTACTATGTCCAGACAGATCAGCCTTTGATCGACTCTTCTGGTTTTCGTAATGTCAATATAATTTATCTCTTTTGCTGAAGAGTTTGTTACAGCATCATGCTATCACTTTTTCAACATTTACTCTCGGTCACACAAATCAGATTTTATCGGAACCAGATTACGAGTGGTTCTGTTCAAGGTTTTCTCTAACTGGAGGTAATTTAAGAAAGGAGCGAGTACGAATCAATTAAAAACCTTATTATATTAGAATGCCAATTTTTCATTAGGAAGCAGGATGTGGTCCTATGAACCTATTGGAAAAACTCATCGACAAGATAAAGGTGTACAAATTCTTAGAATACGGTATACGTAGAGATGGTTGCACAATAACGGTTTTATCCGTGGTAGGGGGTAGTGCATGAATCATAACAATGATCATAGTGATCAGAAGATTGGTGTCTATGTCTGCCATTGTGGTATAAATATTGCTTCCACTGTAGATGTTAAAGCACTTGTGGAATATGCAAAAACGTTGCCTAATGTTGTTGTTAGCAGAGATTATCAATATATGTGCTCCGATCCGGGGCAGGGTCTTATAAAGAAGGACATAAAGGAATTGGATTTGGATAGGGTAGTTGTATGTGCCTGCTCACCAAGGATGCATGAGCTGACATTCAGAAGAGCAATTGGATCGTGTGGACTGAACCCATACATGCTTGAAGTGGCAAATATCAGGGAGAACTGCTCATGGGTTCACTCTGATAAGGACGAGGCCACGGAAAAAGCAAAAAGTTTGGTCAGATCGGCCCTGGCAAAGGCAAGGTTGCTTGAGCCTATTGGTGTACTACAGGAGGATGTCACTCCGGCAGCTCTTGTGATAGGGGCTGGTATAGCCGGAATCCAGACAGCACTGGATATTGCAGATAATGGTTTCAAGGTATATCTGGTCGAAAAGACACCTTCTGTTGGTGGAAGGATGTCCCAGCTGGATAAAACATTTCCCACATTGGACTGTTCAGCTTGTATCTTAACTCCTAAGATGGTTGATGTCTCCAGACATCCAAATATTGAGCTTATGACATATTCGGAAGTAACTGACATCTCAGGGTATGTTGGTAACTTTAATGTCAAGGTTTTGAAAAGAGCGAGATATGTAGATGCGGACAAGTGCACAGGTTGTGGACTCTGTGCAGAGGCTTGTCGACTCAAGGAGAAGATACCAAATTATCATGATGCTTTTATTGGAAAAAGATCGGCTATATATATACCATTTCCTCAGGCGGTCCCATCGACACATACAATTGACCCCGAACGTTGCTTGATGCTCACGAAAGGAAAATGTGGAAAGGGCCCACTGTGTGTTGAAGCATGTGGTGCAGATGCAATCGATTTTGAACAAAAGGATGAGGAAGTCGAGATAAATGTTGGTGCTATCGTTGTAGCTACTGGTTTTGACACTTTTAATCCTTCACTCAAGCCGGAACTCGGTTATGACCTGTATGATAACGTTATAACAGGGTTGGAATTCGAGAGATTGGTCGCTGCCTCCGGTCCGACGGGTGGAAAGGTACTTATTAATGATAAGGAGCCTAAAGAGATTGTACTGATTCAGTGCGTTGGATCAAGAGATCAGACCACAGGAAATGAGTACTGCTCCCGTATATGTTGTATGTACACTGCAAAGCATGCACATCTACTGCGAGATAAAATCCCTGATGCAAAGATCACTGTATTCTATATGGATGTTCGTGCGTTCGGTAAAGGCTTTGAGGAGTTCTATGATAGGGTCAGAAAAGAAGAGATTCTGTACCGCAGGGGAAACCCTTCAGAGGTATATAAGCGTGGAGATAAACTCATGGTAAAAGCCGAGGACACTTTTTTAGGTGAGCCGATCGAGGTTGAAGCTGATTTAGTTGTGCTTGCTGTTGGTATGGTCCCAAGATCAGACAGCGATGTTATACAGAACATGTTAAAGTTATCCAGGTCTTCTGACAAATTCTTCATGGAAGCACATCCCAAGCTAAGACCAATTGATACTCCAACAGATGGTGTATTCTTGGCCGGGGCATGCCAGGGTCCAAAGGACATACCAGACACAGTTGGCCAGGCATCCGGTGCTGCTGCAAGGGCCTGTACGATACTATCCAAGGATAAGATGGACTTTGACCTGATAACGGCCAATATAAATGCTGATATCTGCATACACTGTGGAAAGTGCTTTGAGAACTGTACATATCAGGCAATAACTGAGATTGAAGAAGGTGTTTACCAGGTAATTGATGCCAATTGTAAAGCATGTGGAAAATGTGCTTCGAGTTGCCCTGCAAATGCCATCGAGCTAAGATATACAACGGACATTCAGATAGAATCGCAGATTGATGATATATTGGAAGGAGAAGAGGATTCATTTGTTGCCTTCTGCTGTAACTGGTGCTCTTATGCTGCCGCAGATCTTGCCGGTACTACAAGGATGAAGTACTCTCCAAGGATAAAGATTATAAGAGTTCCGTGTTCGGGTAGAGTGGCGCCAAACCACATAATGCACGCTTTCGATAAAGGTGCAAAAGGCGTGATGGTCGCCGGATGTATGCTTGGTGATTGCCACTACATTGACGGTAACTATCGGGCTCAAGAGAACATGGAGATAGCCAAAAAGGCACTCTCTTTGATGGGGATAAATGTTGAGAAACTTGAGTTGTTCTTTATATCGGCTTCGGATGCGGAGCTGTTTACTGAAGCTGTTGCCGAGATGGATGTGAGGTGTTAATCATGGCAGATATATGTGAAATCGGAGACATAAAAAATTGTACGATCTGTAAGCTATGTGCGGTAAAGTGTCCAACAGAGCTTGATTTAGAGAAGGTTGTCGTTGCAAGTAGGTATCTTGATGAACCGAGGGGCTCTCACAGGAATGTCTTTTTGACGATTGGTACCGCGATGAACAGGACAGAAGCTCCTGAGTGGCTAAAAGACGATCTGGATGTTGGAAAGGATGAGGATATCGCTTATTTTCCTGGATGTTTACCCATTTTTGATGTTCTCTTGGAGAGAGACTCAAACTACTCCGGCGCATCTTATGCCGGGGTTAAAGTGATGAATAAGCTAGGAATTTCACCGCAGATAATATACGGATGCTGTGGGCACGACCTCTACTATTCCGGTCGGCTCGATGAGTTTGAAGAGACAAAGAAGCAGATGCTTGAGAAGATCGGTGACAAGAAAGTCATTGTGGGTTGTGCAGAGTGCTACAATGCCCTCAAGAATCTACATGGGGTGAACGTACAGCACTTCTCTGACTTTGTGGCTGAAAACATCGACAAACTTGAGCTAAAGGACCTCGGAATGAAGGTCACATATCATGATCCTTGCAGGCTTGGTAGGTACAACGAGATATACGAAAATCCAAGAAAACTGCTTGAGAAGGTTTCTACGTTGACGGAGATGGAGCATAACAAGGAAGACGCTATATGCTGCGGGATTTCCTCTTGGCTCAACTGCAACGCCGAGACGAAAAAGCAAAGAGAGGAGAGACTGCAAGAGGCGATTGACACAGGGGCAGAGTGCATGGTTATAAGCTGCCCGAAATGCAGGATACACTTCGACTGCGTCTATAAGAGTGAAAGCTACGAAGACGATAAACCTGTTGATGAGATAAAGATGCTTGATTTACAGGAGCTTGTTGCACAATCTTTGGGCCTTTACGATCCGGACTCGGAGGAGAAGTCATATGTGGTTCCAGAGAGCACGGGTGAGGCGATAAAACGTGTTGCCTATGAGAAGGATCCCTCCAAGTATATAACCGATGAGGTTGTTGAGAATGCATTCAAGTGTACAACATGCTTCGCATGTGCTGTCACCTGTCCAAGCAATTTTGAGACACCGCATATGATGGAGCAGTTCAGAAAGCACTTGATAGAGATGGACCTCAATCCACCGGCCCACAAGAAGATCCACGACAACATACTCAAGTTCGGAAATCCGTTTGCCGAAGAGGAAAGCTATGGTGATGAAAGGGAAGATTACGATGTAGTATATTTCCCGGGATGTACAGCAGCTTATCGTTTCCAGGATACGATGAATGCAACGAAGCGTATTTTAGATGAGCTTGGTATCAAATACACCGTTCCAAAAGATCTTGTATGCTGTGGAAGTGTACTGCTCAGAAGCGGTTATAAAGACGATGCCAAACAGGTGATGGAGAAGAATACAGAGATACTAACGGGCAAGAAAGTTGTGGTCTCATGTGCAGGATGTTATGCAACATTTGCAAGGGATTATGAAGGAATTGATGTTGTTCACTTGGTTGATTTCCTTTCTGACAAGATCGATAAACTAGATTTGAAAGAATTATCAAAGAAAGTTGCATATCATGACCCATGCCACTTCGGGCGTGAGTTCCAGAAGTTTGATGTGCCAAGGGAGATCATCCAGAAGGTTCCAGGTACAGAACTCGTAGAGTTCTCCGGTTCCAAAAATGATGCTCAGTGCTGTGGAGGCGGTGGTGGACTCAGATCGTACAACAAAGATTTATCTTTGAGCCTCGCAGAGAAGAAGATGGAAGAGGCAAAAGAGATGGGTATAGATGCCATAATATCCACCTGCCCATTCTGTGAGCTTAACTTGAGCACGGTTTCCGATATAAAAGTGTATGATGTTACAGAGTATCTTCTGTCGGCTTTGGAAGGAGAGGAGTAAATTTTTCTCATATAGATGGGCTAATATTGCCCCTTTTAACCCCCTTGTACTCTCTTCTTTGGAAGTAATTGCGCAAGGGGGAATAAGGGACTCAGATTCTTCGCCACAGAGGAATACTCTTGACTTTGTCACATTCCCCTCATGACCAAACCCCTTCCAACCAGATATACTAACATTAATACACATCGATACCCTATCAATAAAATCGAGGGGTATAGGGGAT
>JAXHTJ010000089.1:0-9712 GCA_034190245.1 Halobacteriota archaeon
GGGGTCCAGGTTTCACGAATCTGGGAAATGATGAAAGGGTTCTTGATCTGATCAGAGAGATGTACAGTATGGATAAGTATGTAACGGCGATATGTGGTGCTCCATCTGTTCTATCCAGGTCCGGGATTCTCAAAGGAGAGCGTGCTACCATCTATCCAGGATGCAGAGATCTGCTTACAGATGCAGAGTATGTGGAAGAGCGGGTTGTCAGAGATGGAAATATCGTAACCAGTCAGGGACCTGGAACAGCCATGGAGTTTTCAATTGAGCTTGTAAGGATCTTCGTTGGCAGTAAAAAAGCAGATGAAGTTAGAAGAGACGTTCTAGCATTGTAATTGTAGATATCCGGTTTGATTTCATCTTCTCCTTCTTACAAGATATGCTACAGCGAGAAGTCCGGTTATAACGAAGATGGCCTCAAATCTCAAAGTTTGGCCTTTAAGTACCAGATTATTTGAAACCCTGCTCAGACCAATACCTATAAAAGCAATGCGAAAGTACCATTATCTATGTTCGATTTCCATACTCATACCATCCTCAGTGACGGAGAGCTTATCCCGAGTGAGCTTGTTCGGAGGGCCTTTGTAAATGGTTACAAAGGGATAGGATTGACGGACCATGTCGATTTTGCAAACATTGATCATGTGCTGAGTGGGCTAAAAAAAGCCAAGTTGCTGGAAGAGGATCTGGATATTAAGGTGATTGTCGGTGTCGAGATTACACATGTTCCTCCATCAAAGATAGACAGGCTTGTATCAAAGGCAAAAAATGGCGGTGCTGAGCTGGTTGTGGTGCATGGAGAGACGGTTGTTGAGCCTGTTTTTGCTTCTACAAATTTATCTGCCGTAAAGAACGTTGATGTGGATATCCTTGCACATCCGGGACTTATTACACCTGAAGAGGTAAAATTTGCAGAAGAGAATGAGGTTTTTCTGGAGATAACCTCTCGCAAGGGGCATAACACAACCAATGGCCATGTGGCAAGAGTCGCCGAGGCCTCAAAAGCGAGATTGCTCGTCAATACTGACGCCCACAGTCCGGATGATCTGATAACAGGGGAATTTGCACTTAAGGTCGCTCTTGGCGCCGGATTACCTGAGAAGGATGCAGATGAGACCATAAACAAGAATCCTTATAAGTTATTAGAGAAGTTAGAGATGTTTGGATTGTGAGTCGAGTCGCCTCAGGTCATATACGCAAGATTTATGTTTGGTTGCACTCATAGATATGTGCTAATTCTATCTCTATAGCGGGGTGGGGTAGTCAGGAAATCCCGACGGGCTCATAACCCGTAGATCAATGGTTCGAATCCATTCCCCGCTATATATATAAAAAAACGAGCGCGTTTAAAATGGTTGATATTTCAACAATATTCGAATGGCAGTATATCGATTACCTGATAGCATTCTTAATTGTAATTTTAACGATCATGGTTGCCCGAATATGCATATTCATATTCGAGAGATATCTCGAGAAGTTTGCCGCAAAGACCAAGACCAGGATTGACGATATAATAATCAAAGCAATTAAAGGGCCGGTATATGTGGTTGTTACTTTTCTTGGTATTTATATTGCATTATCTTTTGTCGATTTCCCTTATATGGACCAAGCTGAGATGTTCTTCGACATATTAAATGTAATACTTCTGACCTGGATTGCCTATCGAGTCTCGGGTATCATTATTAAAGAATATGGCTATTCACTGGCCGATAAAACCGAGAGCCAGATAGACGATGTGATAATCCCCGTTATAGATCAGATTGCTCAGATACTGATAGTGATTATAGGCATTCTTGTAATTTTTGATCTTTTGGGCATAAAGATTACACCTATGCTTGCTGGTATGGGTATTGCCGGTATTGCAGTTGCACTTGCCGCCCAGGAGACGCTGGCCAATACTTTCTCTGGATTCACATTGATGGTTGATCGGCCATTTAAACTTGGTGACAGGATAATTCTTGACACAGGCGAGATATGTGAAGTCAGGGATGTCGGACTCAGGAGCACAAGGCTCTATAATGTTATTGAACACACACTGATCTCCATACCCAATGCAGAGTTATCAAAGATGAAGATAACAAATATCAGTGCACCAGATTTAAAGCTGAAGGTCAAGATTTCAATAGGGGTTGCATACGGCTCGGACATAGATAAGGTGAAGGGGATCCTGCTGGATATATCGGAAGAAGCACCGGAAATATTGAATGATCCGACACCTGATGTCAGGTTTATGGAGTTTGACGATTGTTCTTTGAATCTAAATCTGTTTGTATGGATCAGTGATATACGAAAAAAGATAGAGGTTATCGATTTCGTAAACTGCAGGATAAAGGAGAGATTTGAGGAAGAGAATATCGAGATACCATTCCCCATCAGAACGGTTTACATGGCAAAGTAAGATTGTTTGTAGATTGGGTGGAGACATATCTTCAAAAAAAGAGATACATTGGGAATTGAGGTTATCGAACACATTAAAAAGTGTTATATACTGTTTAATGTGACTGACTAGCATGAATGATAAAAAGATCGGAATAAAAACGGTAGCCATTTTGATGCTTGCCGTTTGTATAATGCCGATTGTTATGGCACAGAGTTCGGAAGTGATTAGTACTACAGTCACATCAACGTCAGTTTCCGTGGAGCTTGATAGAACCAGTGTCAATTATGGAATCATGGGTCCCGACGAGGAGGAATTAGATCCATCTGGTTCAATTACTGCAACAAATAACGGTACAGAGCCTATAAGACTTCTCTTCTCGGGTTCTGATGCAGTGTCTTCGGGAGGAACTAACTGGACACTTTCGGAATCAACAGGGACTGACGGGTACGTGCATTCAGTTATTTATAGTGAAGAAGTGGAGACTCAATTAACAACAAGCGGACAAGTAATTTTTAGTTACATTGGCATTGAAGAAGACAGATACTTCAGCTTAAAGATCTACACGCCAACGAATATAACAGATACGGGTTCGACATTTACAACAACTGTTACTGTAACAGCGGTAGCAGCTGAAGAATAGATAATGTTATCTTCGCCAGATTTAAAGATGGGATCCTCTGCTTCATCTTTAAAGCGAAGTATGAAGAAGATCAAATCGCTTTTTATCACCTTAATTTTGATTTTGCTGATTTCTCATTGTGCAGCAATGGTGGGTGTCGGTGTGAACACAGGTAAGATTTCGGTAGACGAGCAATTGACACCCGGTGGGATGTATAAGATCAGATCGATTACGGTTCTTAATACCGGGGATGAGGCAGGTGATTATTCCGTGAGAGTTCAGTATTTACATGGGCAAAATGAGTTGAGACCTCCAGAGGAGTGGGTGGTATTTGAGCCCGATACCTTTCACCTGAACCCGGGTGAGAGTGAAATAGTGGAGATACGACTGAACATTCCGTTGGATGCAGAGCCTGGAGAATACTTCTGTTTACTGGAAGCTCATCCGATCTCAGAAGAGGGAGGCTTTAGTATTGGAGTTGCTGCTGCAACGAAGCTTTACTTCAGCGTAAAATATGCAAATATATTCTTTGCCGCCCTTAACAAATTGTCCTCACGTTTGAGTGCAACTGCACCCGCCTCGTTCATCATTATAATCGCCGCCATGGCAATCGCTTTAATAATGGTACTTCGGAGATATATCTCATTAGAGGTGAAGAGGAAGAGACCGCCGGTATGAGGAGGATAGCAATGGTTTTCATAATTGTAATGGTGCTTGCACCATTTGGAGTAATTGGAAACGATGAAGCTTATTGTTATGATACCAAGTGGATTCTTGCCGAGGGTATCGGCACAAACATTTATACGCATGAGTTTAACAATGGTACTTACTACCATTTAAGCAACGAAACAGAAAGATGAATACAGGATGAACGTAGTGTTGGGTGATGAGTCAAATGTAATTGTAGTAATTGTGGAGGATAAAAGATGAAAGCGACAAAGCTTAAAATAATAGCCTTAATGATGACGACAATTTTGATGATGAGTTCCTGTGTAACGGCGTCGTTATTAAACTGTACGATAACGGTGCCTCCTGAGGAACCGGATCTTGAGATATCAGAACTTGATATCAATTTTGATCCTTTCAGTCCAATGGTGGGTGATCTGGTCAACATCACCGCCTCTATCGAAAATCTGGGGTTAACAGATGTAGATAACGTTTCGGTGAGTTTCTATCTCGTCGAGGAGTTAATAGGGAGGAAGTACACTTCCATTCCTTCCAGGGAGTCGAAGAATTTATCAATTTTATGGAGTGCGAGTTCGAATGGCTCGCAGGATATTTCTGTAATATTGGATGAAGAGAGCATTATTGAAGAAGCAGACGAAGACAACAATTATGCTCAAAGATCTATCAATGTGATTGGGCTTCTCTCAATATCCATAACAGCAGATCCTGAGATAATTGAGGCAAATGGCAGTGATACTTCGGTGATAACGGCAGTGGTAACTGATGATTTTGGTTATGGAGCGGATGGAGTTGATGTTACATTTTCATCAACTATCGGTACGATTAATCCGGCGGTAGTCAGTACGGAAGGTGGTATTGTAAGCACAATTCTGAGCTCCAACACAAGTGCAGGAACGGCAATTGTAAAAGGAAGTGTAACGGTAAACGGAACCAATTTTGAAGATTCAATTAATGTCATCTTCGATAAAACTGTAATCACAACGACCAATGAAACGATCGATAATGTCACAATAACAATAGGTGGTACCAATATCAGTATCCCGAATGTAAATGTGACTATAATAGATGGCATAATTACAATTAATACAACACCCGAGTATTCAAGGATAATCGCAGGTAATGCGACCTCCGGATCTGTAATAATCATCCCGATAGAAAATGGCCTACTGGAAGTGACACTAAAGGATGATGCAACTTCTCCAGGGGGCAATGTCTCTGGCAAAATAAAGGGCATCAAACTGAACACTCCTCCAGAGGATTATATTACTACCAGACCAGAGGTTGGTACAGCTACAACTGATATTGATGTAGAGTTCAAGGGCGGTTTTACACCTTCAAATCTGAGTTTTACCTTCACCCAGCGGGACGATATAGATGATATTGAAGATATAACTCCTTTAGATGCGGATGAGATGAAGGACACGGTGGTTGCCTACTTTGGAATTGAAGGTGTTTCCAACTTCGATGTAGAGAATAACACAGCAATCCTTGCACATGCCGAACTCTCAGGAGGATATGTTAAGGACAACGTTACAGGAGTACCGATCGAGATAACTGTAAGTAAAGCCTGGTATGATTCCATAGCAGAGGGTGACCCAAGCAATGTTAAGTTGTTCAAGATAAACGGAACAACAGGAGAGGTGGAGAGTACAATACCGATGACATCGGAAACGATTGAGATAAAGGGTGATACCGTTACCTTGAGCGTTATATTTGATCACTTCTCTGTCTTTGCCCTGATAGCACAGCCAATAGTTGAAACTTCTCCGATAACTGACACCGATCCATCTGGCAGTGGTGGAAGTGGTAGCACGAGAGATCCGGTAGATACCATTACAATTCCCATCGCGAATTCTGGATCAAATATTTTCAGCTTTAATTGGAGGAATCTGGATGTAACCCAAGTCACAATCGACCTAAAAAGAACAACCTTTGGGGCAAGTGTCACGCTAAATCGGATATACAGATCTCCTGAGATGTCTGATATGCCTGTTCCCGAAGGTATAGTGTATCGATATTTTGATATCGATACTAATGTCGATAAATATAGTATTAACTCCGCAGATATCGACTTCAGGGTCAGTAGATCTTGGATCAGTGAAAAAAATATTGACACGACAAAGATTGAACTGAAGAGGTACGACGGTGGTTGGGAATCGCTATTTACAGAAAAGATCGAAGAGGACGAGGAGTATATTTACTTCTCCTCTAAAACGGCTGGATTTTCGGCATTTGTGATAGTGGGTGACAAAAAAGAAGGGGTGATAGAATCTTCAAAAACAACTGAAGCCCTTATTACACCGACAGAAACGCATGAAATGCCTGAATCTGAAGCCCTTCCTTCACCACAAGCTCCTGTGATAAGTTGGGCTATGGTGATTGGAACGATAGCAATTGTAGCAGTTGCAGTGATATTAATCACTTACTACTATGCACAAAAGAAGAGATGAGATGACCTGAACTTATGAATCTCAAATTAGAAAAGGTGGAAGTACCCTTAATTGCGATCATATTAGGCATATTCTCTATTCTTCTGCTTATATCGATTACAGACATTATACCCTTTAGTATTGCAAATGATAACATAGATAATGCAAGGGAGATATTTGAAGGTGTTGGCGTTGAGGGGTTATCAGGAATATTTGCAATAGTTATGTCTTTATCGCTTATGGCAGTTGAATTTGCCTCTCAACAGTATACGCATCGTATAGCAGACGCCTATATCAAGAGCGCAGCGTTCTGGGCGATTGTGACCATATATCTTGGAAGTATTGTGTATAATGTCTTTATGTTGAGTGTTTTAAGTGAGCCTGTTAGTGGTGTATATGTCGATGTCTCTATACTGCTTTCGACCTTCTGCATTGTGATGCTTGTGCCTCATTTCTTCATAACTGTGACCCACTTAAATCCCGACTTTATAATTGGAAGAATACTGAAAGGAGTTGATGAGGATTACATTGGCTCCATTGAGGTCTACTTTGATACCGGCAAACTCAGAATTCCAACTGATCAGGATCGTATGCTTCCGGTTGCCGAGATAATCGAAAGATCCATAGGTAATGGGGATAGGAGCACTGCAAGATTCGGACTTGACGAGATACAGAGCTACTATCTGAAGTATCTGAATAAAGAGAATGAAGAGTATGTTTCTCCATACTTCTTAGATTATATCCTGGGGATTGGAAGGGAGGCTATAATAGAATCAGATGACGATTCGATGATCCAGGTCTTGAAGATCTTTGGAGATATGGGGAAGAAGGGGCTAGAAGAAGATATGTTCGGGACTTCCAAAATGACAATTGAAGATATTGGTGTTATGGCTCATAAAGTGGTGAAGAGGGACCATGATGCTGCTATCAAGCAAATATTTGATTCATTGCACCTGATTTTGGATTTGGTAAGACAGGATCACGATGAGATTGTGGAACAGATCTTCTTTTTATATGATGAACTCTCAACACAACTATTTGTTCTGAAGAGTAATAGGATGGTAAAGTATATGACAAAGTCCGTCTCTGATCTGCTGGGATTTGAGAATTCCAGTAGTTTCTTCCTTGAAAAGACCGCTGCTTTCTTTGGAGATGTTGGAAGGTACGCCGTGAATTTCGATGTCAGAGACGTAATACATGAGTCTGTTTCTTCTCTTCACCAGATTGGGATCTTATCGGCTAAAAATGAGATGGTTGATCTTGTTGATCACACACTTGAGTACATGTTAAAGATCGAGAATGAGTGCGTGAGGTATGAGTCAAAGTCCAAGGAATTTACATCGATAATAAACGAAGTGGAGTACGCCAAGAAGGACATTGAGGGTCATCTGGAAACTACCGACTTCTCCGATATCTGGTGAAAGATCATCCCTTCTTAAAGTTTATAATAAGTTCCCCACCTTCCACCTGATTATCGGCATATTCCAGCTTCTCCATTGAGATCTCAGATATAATCCCCTCGAGCTCACCGAACAAAAATCCAAGTATATTATCATCCTTCGGTAGTTCAGATATCTCTGCTACCTCCTGTGCACATACTCTTCCATCGCAGATATCCTTTATGCTCATCTGTTTCAATGCTTTATAGTGTCCTGGAATTGCATCCGTCAAATCATCCACTGCATAATACTCCTTCAGAAAAGAAGCCAGCTTTTTACCATATTTTCCACCAACCTCGTAGCTTGATCTGCCGATCATTTTTGGGTTTGTAGCGATGCTGTTTAAGGCGAGTAGTTGATAGTATCTCAGACCAACATCATTTCCCATGCTTCTAGCTGTCTTCCTGTCAAGTGTTCTCTTCAGCATATTCTCAATTGATAATCCGCCTGGTGCTGAGAGATAATCTTCTAATGCCTCTCTTTCATCCTCTTTTTGTGTTATTAGAAAAATACAGCTTTTACTACCGATTGCATGACAATCTGTCTCATAAGCATCCAGCTCTTTTCCGACAAGCGAGGATAAGATACCGGCAAAAAGACCAGCGTGGTAGTAGCAGACAGGTTTGTCAATCTCAAGGCTATAGCATTCTGCACATTCCTCAAATTCCAGCTCTATTCCGAGCTTTTTTGGATCAATTGATACATTTTTCAGGCTCAAATGGCCTTCGTTACTGATATTCATCATCTCTGCAAATATCCTGTTTGTGACTTTACCAAGGGTCTCAAATGCCCTCTCATTCGTCCAGTACTCAAACTTCCAGAAATAATCGGGAGGCATGCCAAGTCTTCTCATGATAAGATGAGCATTTCTGCAGGCAGAGATGTGTGATGAAGTATAGATGGAAGTGGGGAAAAGTGGGTTGGATATCGCCAGAAGCAGGGTCTTTATCTGAGGTACGGATAAGTCTATCTCATCACCGATCGAGGGCCTGATAGGAGTGATCTCTTTCTTCATCAGTCTTTTAATGTAACCCATCCAGATCTCATCTATAATAGATCCAATCTTGTCAGTTTCCGATTTTTCCGTCATTTTAATCACATCAAGCCATATCTAGGGCTCGCTTAATCATCGAGAAGCCCCATTCGTCATACCTCTTATGGACATATAGCCCAACAGCGATCATAAGATAGCCATAGATGTAAAAAGCATCAAGAAGCGAACCTGTATGGTAGACAGAACTGCTCACAACGTATAATGGCACATTGAAGATTATCTCGTAGAGGTAAGCAGCCATCAGGCTGATTATAATGCCAGACACAATTGTAGCAAAGGTTATACTCTCCCTGCATTCAAGTCTCATCTGTTGCATGTATAAGAGCAGAACAGGCATAAGCATTATAACGATAGCAACATCCAGAAAACGAATCGCAAAAAGTGATACATTGTAGATGTTTGGTCCATTTACAATATCTGATATGACCTCCCCCATGTTATGCGTAATTACAATGATTCCGATTAGGGAAATAAAGAAGATGGCGATCCACCCATATCTACCAATCTTTCTAACTTCGGTGACCCTGAGTATATAAACGCACGCTATTATGAGCATAAGATAAGTCACCCATTGCAGGGATAGAGCAATTAATGGAAGATATACCCCTGCAATCTGTTTTAAGTACATCCAGAGAGGATCAATATTTGCAATCATCATCAAAAGAAGGAACATAAAGAGAAAAATAAATGTCTTTTGAAGTTCCTTTTGGTAGTTTAAAGAGACCCATGCTGCAAAAATTGACCCAAGAAGAAGAGCGAAAGGAAGAGCAACAATTGTATAGACAGAAGCGATATCGTCCGGAATAAAGAGTATTACAAATGAAGGAACAATCATCAACACCAAGATGACTTTGAGAAATGTTCGTGGGTTCATCTTCCTCCCTTATCCACCAATCAGGCTCTGATATTTTTGCCAAACACGAACAATGTTTGGTAGCTTATCTACCGTATATCTTATCCTTTTGTTCGTTACATGATCTTTCCTACTGTCTTATCAACCCTCAAATGTCGGATAGAGTCAAGATAACTTTATTCGGGCATCCTCGGTTGTGAACTGCCAATTCACTCTGGCGTTCTTATTGTCTCTTATTTCCTTCCACGCTT
>JAXHTJ010000090.1:0-9662 GCA_034190245.1 Halobacteriota archaeon
CAGACCAGTAGTTACCACCAAGATATGGTCCACCAATTATGTTTGTTCCTAGTGTTTTCGTGGTGTTCCAGATGTTGTTTCCGTTGTCAATGGCATTATATGTGTTGTTGAGGTAATTGTTGTAGATGAGGTTGTTGTATGAATATTCTAGGTAGATGCCGTAGTTGTTATCAGATGCGGTGTTGCCCATCAGTGTGTTCTTGCTTGAAGAATACAACAGCCATACGCCGTAGTTGTTGTTCGAGGCGATGTTGTTCGTGATAGTGCTGTTGTTGCTTGAATACGACAGATAGATGCCGAATTCGTTGTTCGATGCAGTGTTGTTCATGATAGTGTTGTTGTTACTTGAATAATGCAGGGAGATACCAGTGAAGTTGTTCGATGCGTTGTTGTTCGTAATTATGTTGTTGCTCGAATACCACAGGGAGACGCCGTTGTAGTTCTTCGATACATTCACATTCACTATCTTTGAATTACTTGTATATGCAAACAGAATGCCTTGACCATTGCCCTCTAATGTTAGATCCTCCACCGTTATGTTTGTGGAATCTACAACCCCCACATACCCAGCATCGTCTGGTATCTTCTGATCGTGCCTATCGACCCAATAATAAACCGGTTTTCCATCTACTTTATTTGTGGTGTCGATGTTATTGATAAAGGCGGAAAGACTGGATCCACCAACACCGAAGTTGTAACTATTATCTGACATAACGTTGCCCGTAAGTGTGTTGTTGCTTGAAGAAGCCAGCCAGATGCCGTAGTAGTTGTTCGATGCGATGTTGCCCATAAGTGTGTTTTTGTTGCTTGAAGAAAACAGATATATGCCGTAGTCACTGTTCGATAAGGTGTTATAAAAAATATTACAGTAGTTCGCATAATAAAGGTAAATCTCTGCCCGATAGTCTTCATTTGCCCCAGTCACCGTAAACCCACGTATATTCACATAATCCGAGGTCACTTCAAAGACGTGATTATCTGGATTTAGTGCCGTAACTGTAGACGAAGTAGCCCCATTTTCAGACCGTATTGTCAAACGCTTGTTTACATTTACATTCTCATTATACGTGCCATCTCTGACACATCGTATCTCCTGTAATTGCCCCATCCACCGCCGCTTGAATAGTTGTATAATCATCCGGCACATAAATCGTTGTTGAAGATAAAGAGACATTTTCATAATCTTCCTTCACTCTGGAAGTATCCGGTGGATAGTACGGCAAATCTGTCCTGTTGTCCTCCATAAATGGATCGAAGAGATGAGGATCATCACCTATTGGATCTTCAAGAACAAGAGGTAAAGTATCATTTTTAATTACAGTATCATCATCCAAACTTTCTGCCGCTGTCGCACTTGCATATATTTTTGGCACAACCCCTGCAAACATCGACACCATTAAAATCCCAACAAAAACAATCGCAATAACCTTTTGCGGCCCTTCGGGGCAAAAGCTTAACCAAAAAAGCTTCGCAATAATCTTATCAAACTTCATGTTACACACCTCTTTTTTTATGAATCTAAATCTAATATTAAACCCCAAACTCGGTTGCTTGTCACTATTATATATAAATTTACTCATTTGTAGCTCTTGATTGATAATATAATCTCATATCAGGCAAGGGATTAATGGGTGCTGGACCTTTCAGTCGTATCTATGTCGAAAGATAGGACTAATCCCATCAAAGGTCAGATAAAACATCGGGCGAAAGCCTGATTAGAGGGGTCTACGTTAGGAGATCGCTCACAGGGTTGAAAGGACCGGTAGCCCCTTCGGCGAGAAGATTACCCCTTAATAATTATCCAAGAAAGTCGCAAGTTATATTTTTATTGTTTGCTATTGGTCTTAGGATTTTAAGACTGATCTTTAAATTTATCATGTCTGGAATATGGATGGTGAATCATCGATCCGATAATCACTTTTTATTTGGAAGGTTGTTGTAGAATCGTCTCAACAATCTTTTCAGCGCTCTTTTCGATGCTTAAATGGTCACTTTCTATCGCAAGCTCAGGGCTTTCAGTCTCTTCATATTCCACGTTAACACCGGGAACAGATGCGTTTTCATCCCTAGATCTTTTGTAGATGTCCTTGGGAGAATGCTCTGCATCTCTCTTCTCCTCCCTATCTATGCACAGATCAAGAGGGCACTTCAGATAAACCTCTGAAAAATTTGGTATAAGCTCTCTTGCAAGCTCCCTATACCTTCTCCTGTTGGCTGTGGCATCGATTATAACATTAATTCCGGATTCGTACAGAAGCATGGCCATATACGCAAGGGATGAATATACAATATCCCTCTCCTCTTCAGAATAGGTCGGATTTGGAGTTATGACCTTTCTGATTTTGTCGAGTTGCAGCATCTTCACATCGATATCCTTCTTTTTCAAGAGGTCCCTCACTTTCTCAGATACCGTCGTCTTTCCACATCCCGGCAGTCCAGTTATCCATATAACCCAGGCCATCACTTCCCCCTCTATCTTTCAATTTTTATCCCATAAGTGTTTCTCTTATCTCAATACTTCGGCAGGTGAAATCGATATTGTAGATTTTCTTCCCTGAGAATCAAATCCTCACCACTCTTGAGGACTTCTCAATCTTGTTTATCAGAGGATGCTCCCAGCGCTCGTCGTAGACGAAGACAAACTCTACACCATCCATATAACTATTCATAAGTTTTATTACATTCTCAAGTGCCACGGTTCTTGATTCGTGGTCCATCTCTCTAGGAGATTCCGATTGGCCGATGGGGTACGTCTCCTTAAGCTCTATCGGATAAGGTCCAAATGGAGCTTTCATAAGGAAGATATGGTCATATCCATCCTTCTTCCACCCTTTGACATCTCTTCCGGCGAATATGAGGACCTTTCCGAAGAGATCAAATCTGTTCAGACGATCTGAGTATCTTAAAACCTCCGGCCTTCGTGCAGAAGTTTCACCGAGGTAGAATAATGTTGATTTTGTGACAGGGTCATATCTTTCCATCACTTCCGTATATTTCAATGCTCTTTTCAGGCCATCAAGTAAGTAAGGATGGGACCTACATCTGCGCTCAACAAGCTCCCAGAGGTTCCCCTCCCTTATGCTCTGCTTTATCAGCCTGATCTCCTCAAAGGTGACGTAAAGGTTATGTTCAGCAAGCATCCTCACGTCTTTTCTCAGATCCTCTGGATTGTGAGAAATGCAGACTGGGCAGGCACAAGGCAGGTGGTTAATATCCTCTATTATGCTTGTTTTATATCTCGTTAAATAGCGCCCTTTTTTGGCGTACAACGCATATGCAGCAGAATCAAATATATCACACCCCAGAAGAACCGCTAAAGCAAAAACCATGGGATGGCCTGCACCAAATAGATGAACAGGTGCATTTGGTGGCAGAAATTTTTTAGCACTCATGATAACATCGACCAGATCTGAATATCTGTACGACTCCATCAAGGGAACAACGCCACCCAGCGGGTATATATCGAATCCTATCTCGCTAACCTTCACTGCACTCTCCTCTCTCAGATCCGGAAATGTCGATCCCTGCACCGGACCTGCCATCGGCATCTGGCTCATCCCTCGTGCCTCTTTTAACCTCCTGAGTGTCTCCTTTAGCTCATCTTCCGCTCTATTTCTATCAACATCCGGGGGAGTTGGTATATCGAGAGGAACTGAGATATCCGACCCAATCTGCTCTTGAAATCTTATTATCTCATCATTACTGACTTCTATGTCACCGTACTCTGCAAGCTGAAATGCCCCCGAATCGGTCATTATAGGGCCTTCCCAGTTCATCAGACTGTGAAGACCTTCACTCAAAACCTTTTCTCTCAGCTCTTCACTTCGAAATATTATATATGAGTTGGTGATGATCGCTTCTGCACCGTATTTAACCATCTCACCTGGCTCGATGATCCTGAGATTTGGATTTATAACGGGGAGTACTGTGGGCGTCTCAATTGTGCCCGACAATGTCTTCAGCCTCCCGATTCTTCCCATTACGTCCTTAGCTACTATCTCAAACTCCATTAACAATCTATTTAATAATACAGGCTATACTTATATAAAATGTCAAAGACAGGTTTTGTCTATCATCCCGATTATCTGAAACACAACACCCGGGATCATCCGGAATGTAGCGATCGGCTAATATTCATCATGAGGGGGCTTGAGGAGAGCGGAATTAAACAGGAACTCATAGATATACCAGCAACCAATGTGTCTCTCGAACAGATTGAATATGTGCACGGTAGATCGTACATCAATGAGGTTGAGGCGATCTCAAAGAGAGGGGGTTGGCTTGATCCTGATACACCAGTCTCAAAAGGTTCTTATCAAGCAGCCCTTCTTGCCGCAGGAGGGCTATTAAATGCTACAGATATGGTTTTAAAAGGTGACATAGATAACGCTTTTGCACTGGTAAGGCCCCCGGGACATCATGCAGAGCCAAACGAAGGAATGGGATTCTGCCTATTTAACAACATAGCAATCGCTACCAGGTACTTGCAGAAGGAGAAGGGCCTGGATCGCATCTTGATCATAGACTGGGATGTCCATCATGGGAATGGAACGCAGGATACATTCTACGATGATCCTTCAGTCCTCTACATCTCGACACATGAATCCCCCCTGTATCCAGGAACTGGAGCAATAAACGATATAGGCCTTGGTGCTGGTTTGGGATTCACCCTGAACGTCCCGCTTCCGGGTGGAACCGGTGACCTTGGTTACATGCATGCGATGGATGAGGTTGTCATACCTGTGGCACTTGAATTTGATCCGGATTTTGTCCTTGTTTCTGCCGGATTTGACGGGCACTTTGCAGACCCTCTTGCGGGTATGTCTCTTACGACAAATGCTTTCGGCGAGTTCACGAACAAGATTAAATCAGTAGCAGAAGAGACTTGTGGAAGGCTTGTGATGACTCTGGAAGGTGGTTATAATCTGAAGGCTCTCACCTGTTCTGTCTTTGCCGTATTCAACTCGCTCGGTGATTTTGAAAAGAGGGTAAACGAGCCGTTTCAGATACCACCGGACTATCTATCTGATGTTGTTAAAAGCAGGGTCGAAGATGTGAAGAGGGTCCAGAAGGATTATTGGAAGGTGTAAAGTTCACACATTAATTACCATTGTCCATGTCGCAAACCAGAAGAGGAAGGTCATGGCCGATATATATATCCAGTCTTTTGGCTTAAACTCTCTGACATCAATACCTATCTGTCCATAAATTGGATACTGAATTCCGATCATCAATGCCAGAATCGTAAATCCGATCTGATCGGTAGATCCTTGGGTGGCAAAGAATGTAACGATGCCTCCGATGATGCCGAATACACCAGGTGTAAGAGTCTTCTTCAATCCATCAGTGTACTTCTTCTGCTCTTCTTCTGTCCTCTCTGTCATACCCATCAATAAATTATCTCTTTCTAACCCTTTAAAAGCTCGGCAAGTTCATTAACGGCTTTCTCGAGTTCGAGATTTACAATTATTTTAACAGTGGCGCCTGTATACATCGCATATGACATGGCGACTGAACGGTTCATGCTCTGGTGCTCCTCCATAGAGGATTCCATTTCATCGTCCCTCACTCTTGATTTGTCCCCTTTTCTCCTCTTTGTAATCTCTTTTGGATCGGCTTCTATAAGCACAATATTGGTCGGAAGAAGCTCTTTAAGAACCCACTCCGGCAAACCGGGAAGATAACCGTTTGGTGTCTTGATGGTGCTGTGTGTATCGACAATTATATTCCCACCCATCTCAGATATGCTCTTACCAGCCTGTTTTTGAACTCTCTTCTGAACATCAGGTTGTAATCTTCTCATATCGTCTCTCTTCTCAGCGAGCCCCTCTTTCTTGACGATCTCAAACATAAAGTCTCCATAGTTCACACACTTGAAATCGGCGCCTTCTCTGTTTGCCAATTCCAGCGCCTTATCAAGAACTGTGGTTTTACCAACACCGGGCATCCCGGTTACAACAACTATCTTAGACATATTCACTCCTCCCCAAGGAATCTTCTTATCATCGGATGCATCTCCATCATCTGCTCCTTTGCAAGATCTTCATACAACCTGTAAACGATACTTACCGTTAGCAGAAGACCGGTACCACCAACATTTCCTATCGTTCCAAGAAGACTCGTAACCAGAACCAATCCTCCGATGATCGCACCGCCTATTATTGTAACCTTCGGTATATATCTCTTCATGACCTTCTCAATAACTCCTATATCCCTTCTGAAACCGGGTATCTGCATACCGGATCTCTGAATCTGCTTTGCAACGTCTTTTGGACCCATATTTGCTGTCTGTACCCAGAATATGGCAAAGACGATCCCACCGACGATCAAAATCGCTGCATCAGCGCAAAGCCTCAAAGCGATCTGCCATGGTTCAGGCGGAGTAACTCCAAGATCTTGAAAACTCAGTGTAACCATAGACGGAATCCAGTCAGTTGGTCCCCTGACAGGATTGAGGTAGTACATAAGTCCGGAGACAGGGGTGTTTCCTTCGGCATATGTTCCGAATGCTGTTATTCCCCTTCTTGCAAGTAACATCCCGACCATCTGGACGTTGGCCTGCAGAGCCCTGACAAGTATCATGGGAAGAACCGATGCATAGATCAATTTAACCGGGAATCTTCCTCTCGCCCCTCTCACAGCACTATGTGAGAGAGGGAGTTCAATTCTCGTGCTCTCTATGTAAACAACGATCAAAAAGATCGCTATTGTTGAAATTAGCGCTAAAATACCGCCTTGTAAAAATATGAAGCTTATTCCACCGGCGCCAAGCAACTGTTCCGCACCCATGTTTGAAGATATCCATGCCCATTTGGGGACCAGGCCTATCGGGAGGTTTGAAACAGAGGCTGCTATTTCAGTTGAAGCCAGATTCCAGTTGAAGATGCCGGTCACCATACCCCAGGATATACCGGCAACGATAAAGAGCCCAACACCAGAGCCAATTCCCCATTTGGAAATAATCTCGTCCATGAACAGAACCAGAATACCACCTATACATATCTGTAAGAACAGAATCATTGTCAAGGTACTTGGTTGTATACCAAGAGTCGCCGCAAGTTGGAGATCCGGTTTGACAAAACCGCCCACTATCTGTGGTATCGTCTCCACCACGATCATGACAAAGACGAGGAGCTTCTGGGCACCCTGAAAGATAGCCTGATCCCTCGGATCACCCAGGTCGAGCTTGATCACCTCTGCACCCACAAGAAGTTGCAAGATGATGGAAGCGGTAACTATTGGGCCTATCCCGAGCATCATAAGTGAACCGGAAGTACCGGCAAAGAACGCCCTAAACTGCTCGAATATGTCTATCGACTCCTGCGAAAGGCCGAAGAGAGGAACGTTACAGAGCACAAAATAGAGCAATAAGATGGTTATAGTCCACATCATCTTCGTTCTGAAGTGAACATGACCCTTTGGCCGCTCAACCGCTGGTAACCTCTTAAGAACTGGTTCTAACCGATCTTTAAAGCCTACTTCACTCATGTGACTATCCTGCCACCTTCATCTTCTATCTTAAGTCTCGCGGTCTCGGAGCACTCACCATAAATGATCAGTTTCTTTGTGACCTTTCCACGTCCCAATACCTTGTCGATATTAAAATCACTCAAATTTATGTGAATTCCATCATTATCATCATCGGCTTTAGCCAGGTCAATACCGACCAGATAATCTGCCATTTCATCCAGTTCGGCCACATTAATAGTCTTATCAGTATATTTCACCTTTTGAGGGCGTTTGAATCCGTGTTTACCAAAGGTCATGCCCCTCTGCATATTTCTTACATAATGATGTTTGTCACCCCCGGCATTTCCTCTCCCGCCGCGGTTTCCAGCTCCTCGCCGATTTTTATGAGTGCCACCACCGCATGTTCTTGAGCCCCTGAACTTTTTAACGTTCTTTTTGTCCATCAGATCACCTTTTAATCATCGCATCTTATAAAGGAGGCTGTTGATATCTTCGCCATGACATCCGAGAATCCCGCCCTCTGAAAATGTCTTTTTAATCCCTTTGTGTCCCTTTCTTGGGGGGTGGAGCCTAAATATAACTTTAAGTTTTGGTACATCTTTTATTCCAATTTCTCCATTATATAATGCAGAAGCAAGCGACTTTACATCTTTGTAATCGGTATTCTCCTTCACATATTCATCCGATAAACGATCTCCACCTTCTATTTTACCCCTCTCTTTCAGTAACAGTTCCAGAGCTTCAAGATCGATTCTTCCCCATGCGATGTAGTCCTTCACTTTTCTTATCATGCCCTCATAATTTGGATTCTCATCAAGCAAGACACAATGATTGACTCTATTCAATCTGAGCATCTTGAGCGTGTCTTTTATTCCCGGTCTTACGTTAATGTTTCCTCTTACTCTAATCACCGCGTACATCTAAGTATCCCCTTAAGACATCTATTCCTGTTCCATCACCTTTTTAATAGTGGCTTTGACCGACTTTCCAGCAGGCGTTTGCGGTATGTAGGTTCCCCCTGCAAATGTGAGATCGCATACGGAGCATCTCCAGATTCCAGTGCCAACTCTTGAAACTTTCGGTTTACCGCATCTTGGGCATTTGTGTTTTGCCCGCATCTGCCCTTCAACATCTGCGATTATCTTTCGGGCTTTTCTCCCATATCTAACACCGAAACGACCCGCAGATCTAGTTTTACGTCCTTTCTTCGTATATTTCTTGGCCATTATATCTCCAGGAACTTCTCACGTATCTCTTTTGACTTTTCTATCGCTAATCCAACCATCTTATTAACTGTCTCTTCATCGAGAGACTCGATTCCGCTCATCTGCATCCCAGATAATGCACCGTCAGTATTTGATATTGCTGTAATTTTACTTGAAGCAATCTTCTCCTCATATTGGTTTGGATCCAATATAATTTCACCTTCAAACTCGATTGCAGTGACAGCTACGGGAATATCCTTCACAGACAGATCTTCGTCTTCCTCGCCCAATCCATATCGCTTTTTCGGTATTTTTGTTGTTAATAGGGCTGCAATTGCTCCAAGCGCAGCTGCATCTATCAAATTCCCATCATGATCAAGAATGTGAATGTCAATAAAGATCATCCAGACCTTTTCTCCTTCCTCTATACATAGCTTTGAGAGATCTATCGCACCTGATTCCCTCACACCTCTGTCTACCACTCTTGCAAGTTCCACAGACTCCGGATTTGGGGGTCCAGTTTCAAATGAGGGTGATGCCAACGGAACCAGCTCTGCATTTGTAATAATCACGCCTTTGTCAGGAGTGTCTGGAAATGGCTCTCCTGTCTGTATTTTAACTCCGACCAACACCTGTGAATCACCAATCCTCACTCGAGCCGAGCCCTCTGCTTTATCTATCAATCCGGTCTCTATCGATATTGGCCTATACTCATCAAGTGCTCTTCCATCTATCCTTTCGCCCCTTTTTATCAAAGTATACATATAATCTTTCTGTATCTCAGTAATTATCTCAGCATCCATATTTACACGACCGATACTTATCTACACGTCATATCTCACCCTCGGCAAGATTAACTCTACCAAAAGTAGATATCCAAACTTTTATTTAAAAGTTTGTTAATCAACTCTTTCTTTATTTAAAGAGATGCACACCATATATTTTATTTTTGTTATTGACCCTTGGAATTTGAATCGACTACTGTCT
>JAXHTJ010000091.1:0-9606 GCA_034190245.1 Halobacteriota archaeon
TTAATTTGTCGATCTCTTTTTGGGTTAAGTTTAATTTTGGACGGTTGCTTGTAAAAGGCATGGTATATACTTAGGGGGTTCTGGTAAATATATATTGTGGTGTTATTTAGGATGATTTACACTAGACGTTATTGTCCCATAAAATGTATGAAATAACGGTACACCACACATAACAATTATCGGCGGTATCACCCACCATATCTTCTCAATCAAACTTTTAATCTCGGGCATATCAAAACCCTCCTGCCTTACTAATATCCTGCGCTATGTATATTCAATTCACCCCTATATATTCCATCAAATTAATCTAATTAGCCACATAACTTTATATTGAGCATATGATCTTTCTATAAGAATGCATCATCTTGAGAAGTCTGGCATGCCAGTGGCAAAGTCAAGGAAAAATTCTTAACTTATTCCAATAACTTAACGATCTCTCTAAACTCTTCCTCGCTCAGTATAGCAACTCCAAGCTCATTTGCCTTTTCATATTTGGATCCGGGATCATGCCCAGCGACGACATAATCCGTCTTTCTGCTGACACTCGAAGATACCCGTGCCCCAAGGAGCTCGACCATCCTCTTGGCCTCGTCTCTTGGTATCGAGATCTTCCCAGTAAAGACGAATGTTTTGCCTGCCAGATCGGTTCCTCTTTCAACTCCTTCTTCATAGACTATGCCCGCACGGTCAATCTTATCAAGCAGCTTCCCGGCCTCTTTAGATCCGAAGAATGAAACGACGCTGTTTGCTATCTCAGGCCCTATCTCGGGTATCTCAGTTAGCACGTCTATTGTTGCTTCTTTTAAATTGTTAATACTTTTAAATCGATCAGCTAGTAAGTCGGCGATGCGTTCTCCTACGTGCCGGATGCCAAGGGCATAGATCAGGCGTGAAAGTGTTGTATTCCTACTATCATCTATCGAATTTAGTATGTTGTCTGCCAATTTATCTCCCATGCGCTCTAATCCAAGCAGATCATCTTTTTTCAGGAAGTACAAATCGATTGGACTGTCTATTACTCTCTTATCCACGAGTTGTTCGATTATCTTTGGGCCAAGTCCATCTATGTCCATCGCCCCCTTTGATGCAAAATGGATGATATTTCCTTTTAATTGAGCCGGGCAAAAGAGACCCCCGCATCTCGATATAACATCCTCTTTTATAACGTCCGATCCGCATACCGGGCACTTTGTAGGCATCTCAAATGCCCTCTCGTCACCTCTTCTCCTGGATTTTATCACCTTTACGACCTCTGGTATGACGTCTCCTGCCCTCTGTACAACAACCATATCACCGATCCTGATATCCTTCTTCTCAACCTCCTCTTCGTTGTGCAGTGTGGCACTCTTGACAGTCACTCCGCTCAACTGCACAGGTGAGAGCGTGGCAACAGGTGTTAGCGCTCCGGTTCTTCCCACCTGGACTTTTATATCAAGTATCTTTGTAGTTTCCTGTTTTGGAGGGAACTTGTATGCAATGGCCCACCTTGGACTCCTCGAAATGGAACCAAGGGTTTCTTGCATGGAAAATTCATTCACCTTGATCACCATACCATCGATCTCATAGTCGAGATCTTCTCTCTTCATCTCCAGGAGCTTATAAAACTCAAGGACTTCTGAGACCTCATCACATAGCTTTATCAGTGGATTAACCTTGAATCCCAGCTTCGAAAGGAACTTCATAACCTCCCAGTGCGACGAAAAAGACTTCCCTTCAATTCGCCCTATGCCGTAAATGAATATGTCAAGTCTTCGGGAAACTGTTATTCTTGAATCGAGCTGCCTTACAGATCCAGCGGCAGCGTTTCTTGGATTTGCAAAGATTTTACCCCCTTCTTCTTCCATCCTGCTGTTAAGCGCTTCAAACTCGCTTATCGGCATATAGACCTCTCCTCTGACTTCAAGTAGTGAGACCTCATCGGAGAATATTTTTAGGGGGACTGTCTTTATCGTGCGCAGGTTCTGGGTTATATCCTCGCCGAATCTACCATCTCCTCGTGTGCTCCCGGTAACAAGAACCCCATCTATATATACAAGCTCAACTGCAAGCCCGTCCATCTTCGGCTCGGCCACAAACTGGATATCACCAATAATTGATCTTCCGATCCGATCTTCAAAATCATAAACCTCTCTCTCTTCAAAGACACTTGAGAGACTCTGCATCGGTATACTGTGCTCGTACGTCTCAAAACCCTCTGCGGGTGATGCACCGATCCTCTGTGTTGGTGAATCGGGAGTTATAAGCTCAGGATGCTCTCTCTCCATCTCTTCGAGTTTGAGCATCAACCTGTCATACTCTGCGTCAGAGATCTCCGGATCGGCGAGGGTGTAATATCTGTAGTTATGGTATTGCAGGGCTCTTTTTAACTCTTCTAACCGCGTTTTAAAATCCACCATATCCTCGCTTGGGTCACTCCCATGGTCTTGCTTCAATGGTTTTTTACAGGTGTTTTGTTATCTTCGGCTCAAGTGCATCTCTTGGCATCGCCCCAACAATCTTGTCGATAAGCTCTCCGTCTTTGAAGATGAAGAGTGACGGGATGCTCATTATCTGGTACTGCATAGCGGTCTTTTGATTCTCATCAACGTTTAATTTCCCGAAGACGATCTTTCCTGCGTAATCCTTTGCAAGTTCGTCTATTATTGGACCGATCATCCTGCAGGGACCACACCATTCAGCCCAACAATCAACCACGACCAGAGGATACTCCTTGGTCACCTGATCAAAGGTTTCATCATTCACCTTCAATGGTTCATCTGGTAAACCCGCCGCTTTACCACCATCGGTCATCTCTTTGATCTTCTTCACCCTTATCCTTTCAAGTTCTTTATCATCGTTTGATTCATCTTCCATATAATCACCCCTTATCTTCTATACACATCATCTACACTTAGGAGTTTCTTTCCAGAACTTTTCAGTACCGATGCTGCCCGCTCAAGATCGTCCACCTTCAAGACAAGGATCGCCCAATTTTTCATGGTGAAGGCGTAACAATATTCAATGTTTATATCTTCATCCCCCAGAAGATATGCGATCCTCGCCAGGCTTCCAGGAACATCCTCCATTCCAACTCCCAATACGTCCGTCTCTGAGACTGTGTATCCTGCAACGTGTAAAATCTCATATGCTCTATCTGGCATGTCCGCTATAAAACGGACGACACCGAACTCTCCGGTCTCTGCGATGGTCAGCGCGAATATGTTGATCCCTTCATCCTTTAGAAGATTCGTAACCTTTGCCAGTACACCGGGCTTATTCTCAGCAAATACAGAGATCTGTTTTATCATATAACCCTCCCTAAATTAACATCTTCTTCTCAAATATACTCAGGTTCTCATATCCTTTCTCCCGCACTAGCAGAAGATCCTCTATACGTACGCCGCCAACATCAGGATAGTATAACCCCGGCTCGATCGTGATAACATTTCCCGCTTTCAGCTCGTAATCATTCTCAGAGATCGTTGGTTTCTCGTGGATATCAAGACCGACACCGTGTCCCGTGGAATGGATGAATCCTGTGTGATCGCCTCGTCTTATCGTACCGTACCCCCCATCCTCAAAGACGTCACATACGGCATTATGCACGTCCGCACAGGAGATCCCCGATCTGATCATCTCAATTGCCCTCTCCTGTGCAGTGAGAACCGCCTCGTACATCTCAAAAACATAGTCTGATGGCTCACCCACCGAGATTGTTCGCGACATATCTGCGCAGTACCTCTCTTTCATCAGGCGTGGAAATATGTCTATGATAATTGGTTCACCAGCCATCAATGGGCCGCTTCCGGAGCAGTGCGGATCAGATGCCTGGTTTCCACAAGCAACAATCAGATCCTCGGATGCACATCCAAGCTCAATCAGACGATATATCATTCTGGACTTAACCTTCTCAACAGTCAAAATTTCACCATCATATATAAGCGTATCATCTCTGATCTTCGCCTTTTCAATAGTACTCAATGCGACCTGCATAGCCTCTTCGCATGCCTTTTGAGCCTTTCTGATATATCTCATCTCCCCTTCTTCTTTGATCAAACGCTCGTTCTCTACAAGCCCCCCCACAGGTTCGATTTCTATCCCTCTTTTCCTGAGTTCGTCTCCTGTGTATATGGAGAAATTGAGCGGAACTAAAACACGCTTTATCTCTTCTTTTTGCAGTATCTCAAAAAGGAACTCACAAAACGCTCTGTTTGCATCTTTAACCTCTCTTAGTTTTTCAATCATTCCATAGTCAAGGCTGGACCTTACACCTACTTTTGACTCCTTCTTTGCCCTCTCATATTCCATCTGTGGCACTACAATCATCTCTTCTTCGGGTTTCTTCAGGTAGGTGAAAGGATCAGGTGCAAGAAACTTTGTCATGTAGTACATGTTGGCGCAATTCATGCTCTCGCTTACCATCAAGAACCCATCAACATCCTCCTCCTTCAGATACTGATCTAACTTCATCATCAGAATACCTCACATCACCGCAAGCATCAAGTTACCGAAGATGACTGCTGTGAAAAAACCGAGAGTAATTGCTATCATGAACGGAAGCAGGGCCTGTACCCAGACCTTCTCACCAATCATGCCTTTTTTCTGCCATCTTTCAAGCATATCCAGGGTACCGTCGTCTATATCAACTCCAAACATCTTCAATTCTCTATTGACATTTCCATTCTCTTCATAAAAATTATGCATCAGTCTAACATGTTTTCCTCTCAGATCCGATATCTTCGTTTCATACGCTATGAACATGAGTAAGGGACTCTCTCTCATCTCTTTAACATTCAACTTCAAAAGATTGAAGATAAATATCAAAAGCGGTATAATCATAAAGATTATCAATCCATTGAAGTAAGAAGTGAATGCAAACGAGCTGAAGAGGCTTATCAGGGCGAACATAGCAGCTGTAAAGAACGATAAACCGGCGTATGAGATTATCTCGAATGGATCTATTCCGAATGGGATCCCGAAAAGTGGAAAGGATAAATTTGAGAAATTCATCACCGGATAAATTGGGATGATGTATGAGAGCACGATGATAACCTTCGCATCAGCCCCGCCGAAAGCACCTCCAATGTATCTACTGAGATAAAAGATTGATGCCATAGCCGTATATACCAGAATTACCGATATAATCAGCATGATAAGCTGCTGTGAACCGCCGATTATGAGCTCATATGCCACAAATGGAGTCCCTGCTACTATCATCACAAGCCAGACCCTGTTGGATACGCGGCGAGTCTTTATATCGAGGTAGCAAGCGTAGATAAGAAACGCCGAACATACAAGCACTTTGAGTAAATCAATTATATCTCCATCATAAACCATATATATAAATCTCACCTACTCCTTTTTAAAATATTCCAAGGAGGTTCAGGTTTGGCGAGGGTAAAGGTGATCAAAGAAGGGCATTTGAGGCTTATGGGCGGGATTGTGGCCGGAGGTAGCTCAACAGTAACCTTGGTTGATAGTGATAAGAAGATCATAGTTGACACAGGAGTATCAAGAGATAGAAGAGAGATCATATCAGGGCTCGAAAAAGAGGGTCTGAAACCTGAAGATATTGATATTGTCATAAATACACACCCTCATGGAGATCATACAGGCAACAACAATCTCTTCAGTTCCGCAACGGTCTTTGATAATTGGGACTCGGCAAAGATCTGCGATGGTGTCGAGATGATTCATACACCGGGCCACACAAAGAACTGCTACAGCGTACTCGTTGAGACAGATAAAGGCAAAGTCGCAATCGTCGGGGACCTGATCTCGCTTGAAGATGACCTTGTCACAGGAAGAAGACCACACAGCTTCGACTTTAAGCTCCAGAAAGAGAATAGAAAGAAGATCCTTGAGATTGCTGATTATATAGTCGTTGGGCATGGTGGCCTGATACAAAATTGAAAAATTTCATAAGGAGAAGATCTGGGTTTTATCGATGAATGGCACTGACTTATCATTTCTGGACCAACCATGGATTCTGAGTCTCATATTCTATCCACGAAGAGATCATCAATCTGAGCCCAGAGATCCGAATGCGACGAATCACTTCATCGAGATAGAGGATGGGGTTTCCATTGGATGTCGCTTCTATCTGGCGGGGAAGGAAAACCCAACGATCCTCTATTTTCACGGAAACGGTGAAACGGTTTGTGATTATGATTATATCGCCCCACTCTTCAACAGGATCGGTATCAATCTGTTTGTCACCGACTACCGCGGATACGGCTTGAGCGGGGGCAAGCCCACGGTTACGAATATGGTGAATGATTCTCATATCCTCTTCAAGGGCTTTAGAGAGATTCTGAAGAAGAGTGGTTACAACAGAAATTTCTTCATAATGGGACGCTCTCTTGGAAGCATATCAGGAATCGAGCTTGCCTCGAGCTATCCTGAAGAGACGAGAGGCCTGATCATTGAGAGTGGCTTTGCAGGCGTCTTCAAACTACTCTCCCGTTTTAACATCAACCTCAGCAACCTGAAAGGAGAGGAGAGATTCGATGAAAAGATAAAAAAGATAGATATCCCTGCAATGGTCATACATGCACAAAATGATCACCTGATACCACTTTTCATAGGAAAAGAGATCTACAACGGTTTACCTTCAAAAGATAAGCGGTTGGTTGTAATACCGGGTGCGGATCACAATGATCTGATGCTTGTTGGAATGGATCTATACTTCAAGGAAATAAGGGATTTTGTGATTGGACATCTTTGATTTATCATACTCGAAAGTTATAAATAGGAATATCTAAAGATATAAGTAACAGTAGATTTAATTAAAAGAAAAGGAGAGTTGGTATAATGGCGGGATTTCCAGATTATCAGGCCCCTCAGATGCCTATGGGAGGATCAGGGGCAATACCAGGCGGAGGTGGTGGATTTGATATCGGAGAAAACCAGATCCAGATGTTCGGCATGGTTGTGGGAATGCTTCTCAACTCGGCGGAGGAGAAGTATAGAGAAACCTTAAGAAATGTGGATGGAACAACGATTCTGGTAGATTTTGGCGATATGGGGGCAATGGTGATTAAGGTTAAAGAGAATACGATTGTAACCTACACAGGCAAGGTTGATAATCCAACGCTCTCTGTTGTGATTAAAAAGGAACCAAATGAGCTACTTGAAATGATAGCACCGGCAATATCACCAATTTTGGGACCGGTGATGCCATATGCAATGCCGTTGATCATGGAAGGGGTAACGATCAGAGGAGTACTTAGTATGGTTTTTCACTTGATACCAGCGCTACCGTCTATGTTACCTGTCGTCAGGTTGATCGGTGGGGGACTACTCAAGCGTACGGCGGTTATAAAAGGCTCTATTGCCCCTGTACTACCGATAGCTGAGGTCTTCTTGATACCATTCCTGACAGGTGAAGAAGATCCTGAATTCTTGGAGCAGAAGGCCAGAGATATGAGAGAATTTGGAACAGGACCACCCCCAGGATGGGGTATTTGACCAAGTGGTGATATAAGTGACATGTATGTATCTGGGAAAAGATCCGATGAGATGCACGCTGAAGGGCGGTGGAGAAGAGCAGTACGAGAAGAACCAAGAATTTTGTAATGAAAAATTTCAGAAGTGCCCTTGGATAAAAGAGAGCATGTCCAAGGAAGAGTTTACTCGTTTTCAGATGATGTGGGGCTTCTTTAAATAACCCACATCTCCACTATTTTATTTTTTTAAAAACTTTTTTATTTCACTTTTATATGGGGCAGGGCAGATTTGAACTGCCGTCCAAGCGTCCCAAACGCTCGAGGATAGACCAGGCTACCCTACTGCCCCAATCCGAAAACAAATGTGGATGTAATAACATATAAAGGATTTTATTTATCTGTGTCATGTAAGTGCTGTATCAATTCGTGTTTCTTTCTGATAGATTCATGAACTACTTCGTCTATCCTTCTTCTCATCTCTTCGAAATCCTCTTCTGGTGACTCGTCAATTAGCTTTTTTAGCGGCGTATAAGCGGATTCTCTGAAACGTAAAGAGAGGTCTCTTATTTCACCATCGACGAGTATCATGGATCCGGTCCCCTCTTCCACATATCCAACTTCCTCCACCAGTATACTTTCCTTTGACAACAAGCTTTTTATCTTCTCTGCCACTTCTTCTGTTGATATAACCAGCAGTGTATCTATTGAAACACCGAGATAATCGATATCCAGTTCATCAAGCATCGCCATAACATTGAGGTTGACCAGTGATCTCAATTTATCCTCTCTGAACACAAGCCTTACCTGTGCAGTCTTTGAGATCTCCTGTGCATCACCCCTTATTCCACCATTCGTAACGTCTGTCATCGCATGAATCTCTTCCGAAAGCCCCTCTTTTACTAATAGATCACAAACATGCAGGAATTTTACATTCAGCGTCTCTTGTACAATATCGGGTCTACCGTAGTAGAGAGCAGTCGTGGAGATGGTGCCACCTCCGGCCCCCTCGGTCATCAGTATCACATCACCGGGCTTTGCGTCTCTTCTTGGAGTCAGATTCTTTGCCGTGCCAACAGCACCCACGCACCCCGTCATCCTCTCCCCTATAACCATATCACCGCCTATTCTTAGTGTGCTTCCTGTTATGAATGGAACGTTCATAATCTCCGAGACGACGGATATACCGGCTATGTGATCAAAGATCTTGGCAACGTCGCCGTCATCTGCTACATGTATATCTGAGAAGAGTGCAACCGGTATGGCACCCATGACGTATACGTCTCTAAGAGTCGCCCTTGCAACATGAAAGCCAGCAAGAAATGGAAAATCACTCAACCTGGAATGCATTCCATCCACAGTGACTACCAGATATGAATCGTCATTCAACCGCACCGCCCCCGCATCATCCTGCTGGCTTGAGTCGAGTACAGCACCAGTCCTTCCAATCACCTCTGCAATCTTCTCATGAGCGTAAAAATCACCCTCCCCCCTCGAACCAACTCCAAAGTCACCCATGGAAACTCCGGATCTTGGAAAAGTCAAAAAATTACTCTCCAAACCTAGCGTAGCATCTGCCTCGGTGATAACAGCATTTGCAATCCTTTCAGCCCTCTCTTTTGAGATATCTTTAATCTCAAGAATCCTGTCGACCAAACCCGGAAGGATCTCTTCATCCCCCCTGATCAGGGCTCTCTTTGCATAACCTTCAAGGTCCATCAATCTTCTCCATTCCAGATATAACAAACGATACTAAATAACCTTTTACAAACGTCAATCAAACTGCGTGGGGCTAAAAGACTCCAGCCTTATAGGAGCCCGACTTCGATAGTAACCTTTTTCCAAAGGCTTAACCAAAAATGTCCGATCTCCTTAGAACCTATCCGAAAACCCTCCCCGCAGCTCTGAATGTTATCCATGCACATGCAAAATCACACAATTCATATGATAGTAAAACCGGAACAGTTGGTTTACGTAATTTTAATTTTACGTCAGGATTAGCAAATGCAACGATGCTATTTATTTCAACAATATGAGTTTTATGATTGGCATCTTGGCTATGAACTCATTTCAAAACCCTCAATATCATCTTGATACATGCCAGATTAACCACAGCCATGAAACATACCTCCAAGCGTTCAAACCTCACCATAACTCTTTTAAAAGACTCTATCCATGCATT
>JAXHTJ010000092.1:0-9575 GCA_034190245.1 Halobacteriota archaeon
ATTTGAGTCTTTTTCCACCTTATATTGGCGTTGTAAATCACTTATATTCATAATATCGCCATTAATATGTATGGTGAAAGTAGTACTTAAAATTAATCAAAAATTAATGTCTTTTAGTATAGAGTTAAGCTAAAACTTCCTTGGTCTTTCTTTACCTCTCATACTTAAATCTTGATTTATCAAATATACCCCCTCCTCCTTCTGGAAAAATACCCTCAAAAAAATTTCAATACCCTGCCAGAATATTGGCCATAATCCGCCCCTCGGCCTTCCTCAAATGCTCAATCGTGGCGGCTTTACTGATCCCCAATTTTTTAGATAGTTGATTACCGTTCGTCTTCTTGGGATATTCATAATACCCGCTCTTTTTGGCCTCGGTTACAATCTCTTTTTGTTTATCAGTAAGACACGATAAAAGATCTTTAGGCTCGTATATCGCTTTTTGGTAAGTGACGTTTCGGATTTTTCCCATGAGCTTTGTAGCTTCTAAAAATTTATTTAGATTATCCTGGTCACCAACTGCACTATATACCAATCTGTTCTCAGTAAATACCATGGGAGTGGTCCAGATAAGGTCCAGGGAGAATTTTTTCAAAAGCGGCATTAATTGTTTAGGGACATTTGCCTTCACCAGACAGGTGTAGTTATCTTCTTCCACCTTCAATACGTTGAGTATCTCAACTCCCATTGGTAGATCAATATCCTCTAAAGAAAGCCCTTCTTTCATCTTGTATAGCACTACAACCAGTTTCACCCCCTGCTCAAAATCGAGACGGAGTACCTCCAGAGCTTCCATGAAGTCGATTTTTTTAAATAGCTTCTCCATTTGAGATCGTATCAATTTTGCATTCGGGATTAATTCTACTATCACTTTTCTCATATTTTATTATAGTGATCAAAGAAATATAAAAGTACCTTACATGTCAAGCACAAGTTACTTCAACATTTGGGGTTAAGATAATATTATGCCTAAATCAATAATTAGATCAGATAAGATTGGGAGGGACAAAATGTTGAAAAAAGCATTTATTTTAATCC
Source organism: Halobacteriota archaeon (assembly GCA_034190245.1). GTDB lineage: Archaea > Halobacteriota > Syntropharchaeia > DAOWMC01 > DAOWMC01 > JAXHTJ01. The sequence continues at coordinate 1,039 of JAXHTJ010000092.1, forward strand.
TGATAGCGCTCTTAATTCCGATAATTACAGCCCAGGTGAGTACATCTCAAGGAACTCCGGCCGTCCAGGTGACGGGATACACGATCTCACCAGAGGTTCTGACCCCGAATGGCATTGGCACAGCTAAAGTGACGATAATAAACTCTGGAAACGTGACAACAAGCATCAACGAGGCATATCTCTTCGGATCAAGATTTGACACAATCGCAGGGGACTACAGAAACATTGGTTCACTTGCCCCGCAACAGGAAATGGATATCACTTTCGTATTTAGAGCCCCATCTCAAGAGGGCGTTTATGCCCCTGAAGTTAGAATAGATCTCCATTCAGGAGAGGATGTAAAATATCCAATCCCCGTGAAGGTTTCAAGCTCTCAAGAGCTATTCGTATCAGACACATCTTTTGATGAGATAGGCATCGGGGAAGAAAAGACCCTTAGAATAGAGATCAGAAGCTATGGTACTATCGACGCGGAGAAGATGGAGGCAGAGCTTGATCCCTCTGATACCTCCCCCATAGATCCGGTTGGACCATCAAAGATACTGGTTGGAGACGTGAGTGGCAATATATTTACAATTACATACGATGTCCACGTTAAAGCCGGGACAAAAGAGAATGTTTACAGTATTCCTCTGAAACTGAAGTGGTTCAGTGGAGTAGATGGAAGCCTGCAAGAATCAACACTTACGATAGGGACGATGGTTTCAGGAATAAATGAGCCTTCTCTGGAAGTGGCAAAGATCGTTCCGGAACATATTAAACCCGGGAGTGACTTTGATATAACCCTGGGCATCACAAATAAAGGCGCAAGTAAAGCAAGTGGAATAAATGTTAACGTCAGCGGGGCATCAACGCCTTCAAAAGGTCCAAACAACCTCTACATAGATGAACTCCTGCCAAATGAGAAAGAAGATCTAACATTCCACTTCACTTCAGGTGAAAGCTCCTCTCTTGGCCTATACTCCATTCCGATCGTGATAAGCTACACTGGCCCGGGCGGAGTCAAAACTCAAGCCGAAACCGTTAGCATAAAGGGAATTGCCGAGATGTCAATAGCATCGATATCAACCGATCCTACGAGGATTAATAGCGGCGATTTTGCCGTGCTCACAATACGCATTGAAAATATCGGAAACGCCGAGGCAAAATCTGTGCGTGCAAAGGTCGACCTTCCATTTGAAGGAGGAACAGAAGCAGTGATAGGAAAGATTGAGCCAGGTGAAAATGCACCGGCTGTTTTCATGTTTAAAACCGATAGTAACGGACTATACAACTACAACATAACAATCGAATACGCAGATGACATAGGCACCCATGAAGAAAAAAGAGAGGCACAGCTTGTTGTCTACTCTACTGATACTTCATATGGAGGTACCGTGGCGTTTATCGTACTCATGGCAATTCTCCTAATCTACTACAGAAAAAAGGTCAAAAAGTGAAGACCGGTTTTAGGAAAATTAGCTATGCAGGATGTAAAAGGCAAAACAAACTCAAATGATCTTTTTAAGAATCTGAGGAGTTTTCTAAAGACCGTTTACTTCTTGATATTAAAAGATCTGGACACCCATAGAAGGACGATTGCCTTACTTGTCATTGCGATATCGATCGGATCAACGCAATACGTTTTTTATATGGCCGCCATGACTGACTTTGCCGACAAATCACTAGATAGAACGGTGAACACAAATGTTGGCCACATCATCATTGAACCCCACGAAGGTAAAAAATATATAAACGGCGTCAGCACCGTGGAAAGAGAGCTTCTCTTGATTCCCGGCTTAACCGGTGCATCTCCAAGAATAGATACACAAGCCGTTATAAATAGGGAAGACGAGTTGGAAACCTGTACAGTTCATGGCATCACACCCTCAAAAGAGGACACTGTAACCATACTTTCCTCTAAAATTAGAGATGGTACTTTCATATCCGATAAGGATAAGGAAAACGTAGTTATAGGAAACAAACTTGCTGATAAAATTGATGCTGATGTGGGAAACAAAGTGACAATCACCTACAGAAATGGTGAAAGAAGAGATTACCTTATTGGTGGCATCATCCATTCAGATCTTGATGAGATTGATAGCCTGATGGTGATAGTGAGTCTACATGAATTAAAAGACGTATTTAGTCTTGGCGATCAGGCAACTGAGATAGCCATCAGAACAACTGATTTTGAAAAAGTGGATGAATTGAAATATCTTGTAATGCAGCAGAACCCACATGGTGAGGTGAAGACGTGGAAAGATGAGTTAGCGTTCATGTTGGCATTAGTGGAGCTCTCGGAGTACCAGACGAGCCTATTTGGAGGAATCACCCTGTTTGCAGCTTCGGTAGCAATCGTAGTGATGATGTACATAACCGTCATAAACAGATCTCACGAGATAGGCGTAATAAAAGCAATGGGCGGGAGAAACTCACTCATACTGTATGTTTTTTTGGGAGAGGCTATAATTATTGGCATACTCGGGGCCTTCTTTGGTAATGTCTTTGGTTTTTTGTTGTGCAAATATTTTGAGATTAATCCAATATATGATCCAAATTACGGTTTCATGACACCTACTTACGATTTAGCAGCCGGTATCTCTTCGACCATTGTAACGATGGGAACATGTATAATCGCAGGAATTTATCCGGCCTTAAAAGCTTCCAGACTGAATATAATCGAGGCGATGAGGAGTTTATGATGAAGGAGGGAAAGGATCAATGAGAGCTGAATTGTTTTTGATACTCAGAGATCTGAGGAACAACTGGAAAATATTTGCCATTCTCATCATAGCGATATCTGTTGGCTCATCTATGTTCATGTTTATGATGGGAACTATGGAGTGGTGGAGAGACGAGATGATAGATAGAACGATAAACATAATGACAGGCCATCTAATCATCGAGCCAAAAGAAGATGAGGACTATATATCTGGCGTAAAGAGTATAGAAAACAAGCTCGATTCGCTACATAGAGTTAAAGGATTATCTCCAAGGATCACATCCCAGGGAATTATAATAAGAAAAAATGAGGAAGAGAGGTGTAGTATACTCTTTTTGACACCATCAAAAGAAGATAGTGTGACAATTATTTCAAGTAAACTCGTTGATGGTAGTTTCATTACGGACAACGATAGAAAAGAGATAATTTTGGGAGACAAGTTAGCAGAAAAATTGGATACGGGGGTTGGGGGAAAAGTCCAGGTCATCTTTAAAAACGGTGCTGAAGGGGAGTACAAAATAAAAGGCCTCATCCACACTGACATGGAGCCTATAGATGGTGGAATGCTCATCTTAAATCTCAAAGAGGCAAGAGAGATCTTTGATCTCGAAGACCAGGCGTCAGAGATAGTGATCAGAATAACCGATCCGAATGATGTTGATGAGATGAAATATTCGGTTATTCAGCAGAACGTCCATGGCGAGGTGAAGACCTGGATTGACAAAGTAGAGTTCGTTAGAGCAATGATTGATCAGTATTATGCCATGAATCTCCTAATAGGTGGAATTACCCTCTTTGCATCCTCAATATCCATAGTGGTCATGCTCTACATAACGGTAATTAATAGAATCCAGGAGATTGGTATACTGAAATCAATAGGTGGGAGAAACTCTTTTATACTTTATGTTTTTTTGGGAGAGGCCATTGCAATAGGGATATTTGGCGTTATATTTGGAAATATCTTCGGCTACGCCATTATTCAGTATTTAATCCTAAATCCTACGTATGATCCCGTTTACGGATATTTCAGCGCTGTGTATAGCATAAAAGTAGCAGCAACATCCTCCCTTGTAACATTTTTTATGTGCGTTATCGCTGGAACCTATCCGGCTGTTAAGGCAAGTAAAGTAAACATAATTAACGCCACCAGGGGGCTAGAAAAATGAAAGAAGATGATAACGGATATATAATCGTCGCAAAAGATCTTGTGAAGGATTTCCAGATCGAGGAACTACTGGTAAACGTTCTAAAAGGCGTCAACCTTAAGATAAGGAAGGGGGAGTTCATAGCGATAATGGGCCCTTCCGGATCTGGAAAATCGACTTTACTAAATCTCATTGGAATGCTCGATCCTCCAACCTCTGGTCAGATATTACTGAAAGGGCGGGATATATCAAATTTAAATGAAAATCAGAGATCTGACATGAGATTAAAGGAGATCGGCTTCATCTTCCAGGCTTATAATCTACTTAGGGATTTAACCGCACTAGAAAATATAATGCTCCCGATGAAGATGGCAGGTGCTCCCGATGAAGAGGCCATAAAAAGATCGAAGAAGATGCTACAGGATGTGGGCCTCGAAGATAAAATGGACACAAAAGCAAGGCTTTTATCAGGAGGAGAGCAGCAGAGGGTGGGAATTGCCAGAGCACTTGCAAACAACCCCTCTTTACTTTTGGCAGATGAGCCAACAGGAAACGTTGATACCAAAACCTCTTTTGAATTAATGGATCTTCTTAGAGAGATGAATGAGAAGCAAGGTCAGACAATAGTAATGGTGACTCACGACCCTGAAATGGGGGAAAAGGCTGATAGGATAATTCGGTTGAGAGACGGGTTGATTGTTAATGAATCCAAAAAATAAAAAATGGGGTATTAACGGTTACCCCAGAATCTCTTCCATCACATCGTAATCCACATCTAGAACCGATGGGATTCCTGTAACCCTTGTTCCAAGATCAGAAAGTGAGGCCAGGTCGCCTCTATCGATCAGCTCAAGCTTGAACTTCCTTGCCCCTGCCATAAGCTGCTGGAGCCCAACTTTAAGTCTCTGGAAGTAGGAGTAGACACCTATTGCACCCAATGGGATGTCTTTTATGTCTGATCCATACTTCGCCTCAAGTTCGGCATAAGCGGCAAAGAAGAGCTCGGGCTTTGATCCGTACTTGTTTGCAAAAGCTTTTGGAAGTTGCCCATCAGCCGCCAGTTCACCGAAGTACTCGGCCTTCATTGCAGCAGTTAGTGGCGCTCTTGCCATCGCTATAGCCTTCACAAAAGGTGAAGAATCATAGTTACTCATAGCGATACATTTGTAAGCCTGAGCCTCATTCACAAAAGCGCCTGCAAATGATATATCAGGAACATGTCTTCCGCTCTTCTTGAGTAATTCAATTCCGTGCATCACCTGTGAAAACAGATATACCGTTGGAACGCTGCAATCATTCATCATCGGGACAGGGCTCATTCCTGTTCCACCACCGGCACCATCGAATGTTATCTGATCTACCTTTGCTTCTGATGCAACTTTAAGCGTAAAGGCGGTTGCTGATGGCCTGTAAGCTCCTGTCTTGAGGAAGACTTTCTTGGCGCCCTGATCCCTGAGCCACTCCACATCTTCAACGAAGCCCTTTGCCTCAGGCATACCTACTCTGCTGTGTCTCTCGAAGGTCTTGAAAGCACCTGCCTTGAATGCCTTCTGAACAACCTCATCCTCCGGATCAGGATGCACAATGTAACCTCTCTTTTTTAGGGTTAAAGCCTTCTCAAGGTCATATAACCTTATCTCACCACCGATTGCTTTAGCACCTTGTCCCCACTTCCTCTCGATGATATTAACCTCAAGTTTAGACAGTGCGTAAACATCCACACCTAGTCTCTGGTCCTCGACATTCGTCTGAACGCCCACATCTCCATGCTTTCCGTCCCAGAACTTCCTGAATGATTCGATCCTCCTGCTCAGTTCATCGGAGTGGGTTACCTTACCATTGGAATCAAATTTACTGTTTAAATCAACACCACATATGTTCTCACCAGGCATAATCATAGTACCGGAGATTGCACATCCAATAGCGCAACCGTCCCAGAAATTCCTTGCAACATCGGTTGATCCGAGTCCGGTAGTATAGAATGGGACTTCCATCGGAATCCCTCCAAGAGAAGTTGATATATCCACGTTTGGAAATGTAGCCACATCGGAATCAGCTTCTATTCCCTTGGCCCCTATGACATCGGTTAAAATCTGAAAGTGCGACCAGTCGAGATCATAGTCTTTATTTGATGAAGCAGTACTGAAACCGAATTCATCCGGTTCTGGATATAGCACCTCTCTTCCACGAAAAGCGGATTTACTCACTTCGCATAAGACTGTGCAATCCTTTATACAGATGGGGCACATTCCACTTTGCGGGTTAATATCCCTTTTTCTGGTGGTTGTGCCTGTTGTAGATCTTGCGTTTGCATATATATCTGGCATTTTTTTCACCATCGGCAATTATTTGCCTACTTGTATATAAAAGTAACTTTTTAGCATAAGCTGCGCTTAATAAACGGCACTAAATCAATAGGGTGTATATATAAACAGATTATTACGCCATAAGTATCTCTGGCGATGGGCTACTCAGGCATGCTGCACAATACTCCATCTGTTGTAGCAAATTATCCCAATTCTTTATCTTTTTATTTATAGAAGCTTTCTTAATTTTTGAAAAGGCCTCTGAAGAGATTGGCTCGGTCTCTATTACATTCCTGTCAACTGCCAAATTTATCAGATCTTCACCCTTCTTGGTCCGTACTATCAGTGTAGTCCAACCTTCATCTGATCCTATCGACCCCGCAGATATATCTGCAAATTCGGAAGAGAAGTCATTGCAGACCTCACAGGAACTTCTGACAAATGGTTCCAGCTCCTTTAATGAGAGTTCCTTCTTCCCATCTGTGGTGTAAACCACGAATTTACCCTTTGATATATCAAACTTTGAGACGTCATCTATATCTACGCCAACTTCTTTCAGGTATTGGATCAGATCATAGTACCAGAACATCTCGGTACAGAAGAGTCCGATAAGGAGTTTTACTCTATCTGCGTGAAGATTGTTGTCGTGTTGTGATTGGATCTTTCTCATCGCTTCAATGTTGCAAGGAGTGCCAACAAGCGCAATCTTTTCATATCCTTCATCAATTGCATTTAAGACACCCAAAATAGAAGGACATGCGGTATATTTAGAGCCGGAAGAGGACAATATATCTTCCGTATCAGTTGCAATTATGGGTTCTGGTCTCCATGGTTCCGATTCCGATTTACCAGCAACGACAGCAGAGTCAATAATGCCTTCTTTAAGAGCCAGGTCCAGAAGTGTGGATACAACTCCACCATCCTGACCTTTTTTTGCATGATCTTTGTTCGTGGCACGTGCACTTACAATGCTTTCGTAATACCCGATACCTTCATGGCCATTCAGGTTGTTACCGAGGTTGAGGTTGCAGTTGTTATAATCGTTTCTAATACATCCTCCTCTATCTTCACTACAGATCGCATACGATTTTGGACAGACATCAAAGCATGAGCCTTGAGGTGATAGCTCGATACAGCCCTTTTTAGTCATAGCTTCATCCTTTTTAAATTGATCAAAATATGGGATAAATGCCGCACAAGCCCCACAATAGCAGCACATTGGAAATCTCTTAGCAACTTTATTCAAACTATCACCAACCATTTCAAACACCGTATTGGATTAATGTATTTTACGTATATAAACTTGTTTTATTTTCTTTATATTTAATTTTATGTAATATTTGATAAAATTATTAAATTAACTTAAAAAGATTCTAAAAAGTATATAACTTATATAACGTCAATTTATTGAGAAGATGAGTTGAGCTGAAAAGAATGAATGACAGATCTTCCTTAATAACGGATCTTTATGATATGGTGAGTAAAAACTACCTTGAGATCTTTATAAGCATCCCAAGATTGGCAATTCTACTTTATCTGAGCGATGGCGAGCGAAGGAGACTCGTGGAGATAAGAAAGAACTGTAAAGAGCTTCAGATGTCAGATCGGGCAATCCTGCACCACGTAGAACTTTTAGTCGAGAATAATTTTGTGGACAAAGAAACATCGGGAATCTATAGAATCACTGATGATGGGAAAGATATCTTAAATTGTGCGGATCTATTTGAAAGATTTGAGGTTGCTATCGGTCTTGAGACTTCAAGTGATATGATTAGGAAGAGATGTATAAACAAAGGCTTCAGCTTCGAAGATTTCGCGAAAGCTGCAGATATTGCAACGAAATGTGGGGCTGGCGTAAAGGCTTATCTACTGCTCAAGCCACCTTTTCTATCAGAGAGGTCAGCATTGGAAGATGCTGTAAGGTCGGCAAGAGATGTTTCAAAGTATGCTTCCACCATATCCATAAATCTCTGCAACATCCAGAACTTCACGAAGGTCTATGAGCTGTGGCAACGAGGTGAGTATCGTCCACCCTGGCTGTGGAGTGCTGTGGAAGTGCTGAAGAGGACAAAAGCCGAACTCAAAGACACGATAATCTTATCAGACCCTGTTGCTGCTGGGCAAAGGAGGGGACCCCACAACTGTGGAGTATGCGATAGAGAAGTTTCAGATACCATAAAAGAGTTCTCTCTAACTCAGGATGTGACTGTTCTTGAAGGAGTTAATTGCGATTGCAAGGAACTCTGGAACAGGGTGATCCAACTTGAGGATTTTGCCTTCTGTACAAACTTTTAAATAAAAGTTTGATCAAAACATGGGGGTTGCACCCCCAATATCCCCTGCGTCCACCTTCGGTAGGACTTATCGGGCTTTCAGCCCGAT
>JAXHTJ010000093.1:0-9566 GCA_034190245.1 Halobacteriota archaeon
AAAGATGTAAGAAAAGACCCGGTTACAATACAGATCTACATAGAGACAATGAAAGTGTGATACAGGTGGACGTGTGGTCGAAAAAATCAGTATTAGAAACGCTAAACATTGCAAATAGATGTGATACTATACTAGTAACAGACAGCGTAAGTGGTACATACGGATGGCAAAAAATATCAGACTCAGATCTGTTTGAGGATGAAACTAGGCTCTACCACAAAGCAATGAGGTACTCATTTGGGTATGTCATTGACGATAATTAGTATAAATCTATTAGAATAAAAAAAGACAAATATTATATAGGAGGTTATAAAATATGGCAATATTCCCAGGATATTACACCGGTGCAGAAGGTGTGTTAAAATTTGATGATGGAACGATCGCTCATGCTGAGTTCTCAGTTGATATAACTCGTGGAGTAGCATCAAGTCCACGAGGTGGAAAGTACAGTGACCTGAACGTTCCTGGCAAAGTTGGGTTTTCTGGATCATTGAAAAGGATAATGATCGGCGGCGAAATTATAGAGTCACTAATCGGTACTGGTGATCCGTCCAGCAATGCGACTGCGGGCGCAGTGAGTGTTGGTGCTGCAACGACTTTCACATTCATTGGAATGGCTGAAACTCAGGATGCTAGTTCGAACATAACAATCACAGCAGCAAACTGTTTCTTCACGAAGTCAAGTTTCACTTCTGGCGATGCAGACACTATACTCACAGAAGAAGTCGAGTTCATGATGATGGACCCCGATGACGATCTTACGACTGAACATACAACTGGCACATCATGAGGTCATATGGCTGGTATACTAACCGAAGACGATCTGAACCGAGTAGAAGCGATTAAAAAACTGAAGGCTGAGCAACTAGCAGAAATAGAAGATAAGTGGATAGCCGAACGTGACAACCTAGAACGTAGAGTCAAAGAATGCACTGAAGAACTTTCTTTTGATGATGGTACAACGATTACAATCAGAACAAGATTGAGTGAACTCGAATCGAATAGAATCGATGCAATCATGAAAATGCAGAAATCACTTGGTGAAGATGACAAAGAGAAGAAGGCACAACTAACATATGAACTTCTTTCGATTGTCACTGCGAATCCGTTATTCACAATACAATATTTCAGTGATAATCAAGACAAATATGCGTCTTTGGATCTATCCGACGTGATAACAGCATTCTATGAGGAACTAGGAAATCGAAAAGATAGGGTGAAAAAAGTCCAGTCCTTTCGCAACAAGTAACCAGGGTGTGAATTATGGGGACTTTCTGAGATACTTGGGCTTCAAATCACCTGTAGAATTTGGTGAACTGGATGAAGATCAGCAAGTGTTCTGGATATCGTACTATAACGAAAAGATGAGGCGTTTGAATCAAACATGACATTTGGTGGGTTGGGAGCAATATCATATGACATAGTGGCAAATGATATGACCGCACAAGGTCTTGATAGTGCTGGTGCTCGTGCTAAGAAAATACAAAAAACAGGATTAGCAGTCGGCGCTAGTATGACCGCTATAGGTTTTGCATCAAAAACTATGGCAGATAACATCAATGCTAGTTATCTTTCTTTCGATGATGCAATGGCACAAGTGAAATCACTTGGTGGTGTCACAAATGAGCAAATGGAGATGATGCGATTGAACGCAATCGCTATGTCTCAAGAGCTTCCAATTTCGGCGAAACAGATAGCTGACGGTTTCTATATGATGCGATCAGCTGGGTTCGATGCCGCAAGAGTCATAGAGGAATTGCCCGCAATCGCAAACATGGCAGTTGCAGGTAATATGGAGATGGCTGACGCTGTGAGTGCAACCACTATGGTTCTTGATTCGTACGGAGAGAAAGCTGGATCTACTACAGATATCACAAATGTGCTTGTGGCAACTGTGCAAGAATTCAAAACTACATTACCTGAGCTGCAGCAACAGATGTCGAAAAATATTGGGGTGGCAGAGTCTTTAGGTGTCAGTTTTGAAGAACTTGCCGCCATGTCTGGTATGCTGAAAAAGGATTTTGTAGGTGTAGAAGAAGCCGGAACCGCTCTCAAAACAATGATGTTGAGGTTGACTGACGAATCAACAGCAGAAGCACTCGAAGAATTAGGGGTATCTGTCAAGGATGCTAACGGCAATTTCGTGGGTATGCAGTCTGTTCTCGATCAGCTTTCAGTAGCACTCGAAGGAGCTGAGGGGAACGTTCAGCAAATGACTATGTTGCAGGAGATATTTGGGACTGAAGGGGTGCGTGCGGCCCAATCTCTGGTCAGACAGAAAGATGCACTCGCTGGGTACACTGCTGAAGTCGGGGCTGGCGTAGCTGTGCAGGAAGCTCTTGATGCACAACTCGAAAGTACCGCATCAAAACTTGAAATTGCAAAAAACAGAACAGATGCCGCAAAGATCTCAATGGGCGAGGCGATGGCCCCTGCGACAATATTAGCCGCAGAGGCGATGGCTAGTTTTGGAGAAGTCATATCCGGTATGCCTGAGGGAATGCAAACTGTTGTAGGCACAGGTCTAAAAATGTCCGAAGTCTTCTTAGGTTTAGGCCCAGCGATAATGGGTGTTAGTGCGATAATGCCAATGTTGCAAAGTGCGAATTTACTTTCTATCCCTGGTCTAGTTGCTCATGCTGCTGCTGCGTGGGCGATGATAACCCCTTATCTTATGATAGCAGCTCCAATACTCGCTGTGGTCGGGATTTTATACGCTCTTGAAAAAAGATTCGGGGTGTTATCAAGTTTGATGGATATGATAACCCCGTTGTTCGAGAAGTTCACGAAGAAGATTGAATTTATTTTGACCCCTTTAAAATCGTTGGTTCCGCATGTGGTCGCACTGAAAGATGCACTTTTTGACACTGAAGAAGCAACAGAAGCGGAGATTTCATCATTTGAAGATCTCAGTGCTGCCTTGGGGGAGCTTGATACTGACGTTGGTGATAGTGCAACAGCTATAGCAAACGTCGCAAGTGCACTGAGTGAGTCTGAACCCGTGATCGGCACATACGAGGCCGCTCTTGTAAATCTGGAAAACGCTTCTAAAAACTTATCTGCCGCACAAGCAGAAATAGGGGACTCGCAAGCAGAAGTAGACAGGTTGACATCTGCATATGACGATTTGAAAAGTGCAATGGGTAGGGTAGAAGATCTCACAGAAAGTCTGAGCGATAAAAAAAGATCGGAAGAACATGCAATGTGGAGTCTGAAAGATGCAGAGGAAGCATATGCAGAAGCTCTACGAGAGCATGGGAAAGGTTCGGATGAAGCTGCAAGGGCAGATCTCAGATTACGTGATGCACAAGACAGGTTAGATGATATTGGGCGTGAACTATTAGAGTTAGAGGACGAAAAACAAAAGTCTAGCGACGAAACAAGAGCGATCTTGGAAGAAAACAATGCAAAATCTATAGAAGATCTCGCAAGTATGATCTCGGATGAAGAAGATCTTTTGCAGGCAGCTAGAGATGAGTACCTTATCGCCGAACAAAAGAAAGCAGACGCTGCTGTAAAAATCGAGGAACTAAAGAATGACGCAATAGTAACAGATTGGATAAGCATGAAGAAGAATATAGAAAAGAATCCAGTCCAGGCTCAAATACATATCACAAAATTCATAGAGGGAAAAGAGGCGTCAAGTGGTCATGAGTCTACTCAAGAAAGAGTTTCAGAACCGGTTCTTGGCTCGGCACTCACTGGTATGCCTCGTGTTCCTGAAACAGGACTGTATAGACTTCACGCTGGAGAGGCTGTAATTCCTGCGAACAAGGTGGGAGAAGAAAAATCAGTCACATACAACATAACAATCACAGGAAATACTATCAAGGATGATTACGATATAGATAGAATAAGTGATAGACTCTTACAGAACTTGTCGTCATTGAGGTGATCATGGTCGTTACATTCTACGAAAAGGATGGGTCAACAGTGATATGTACTGTTCCTGAACATTTTTTGGTCACATCGACCGGTATGATATCAAAAACGTTCACTTTCTACCTTCTGAATGACACAGACTATAACAATGTGATGGGGATGTGTGAAAATGCAGAGCAATATATGGCAGAAAGGACACCGTTGAAGGGAGGAATTCTGTTTGCAGATAAAAGCCCCTCTCAAGAAAATACAATCAAAATACTAGATCCTAGTGGGATCCACACCGGTTTTGGAATTCTGAATGGGTATGATCTGGAGATCCCCCCCGGAATGGGTGACAATCTCAAAACTGTATCGATGCACTTGGTATGGATAGGGGCGAGTCTAGGAACTGAAATCAGAGACGGGGTATATAAGATAACAAGATCATGAGGTGATAACATGGCTGAAAAAGATTGGGATGATGCATCGATGACTACAAGTGACACACTCACTGCTGCGCAGTGGGTAAGTCATGTTGAGCATCAGAAGTCTCATAATGGGTATAGTTACCTTGTTTTTTTAGATGGCTCGACTATAAAAGCGAAGAACGGAGAGACTGGAGATATAGACTACAGTAGTACAGATGCTTCAACTGTGATACAGGCAGTTGTTGATCAATTGGATGCTGGCGATGGCGGGTCTATTCATTTTGCATCTGGAACGTATTTGATTACTACTGATATAATTATAGATACTAATATCACGCTTGATGGTGATGGGTGGACAACAATTCTCAAAATATCTGGGGCAGATGCAATATTTAAAACTCCGACTGACAGTGGCGGAAACATCATAATTAGGGATATGAAGTTTGATGCAAATGATACGGCAACATATTGTTTGTTGATAGGGCAAGGGTCTTCTCCCCCGTACGTCACGCGCGTCCTCGTAGAGAATTGTTATTTTTACACTCCCTCCACATCTCAATATGGTATAATACAATTCGCGGGTAGTAATATAACATTCAGTAATAATTTTGTTGAAAACTGTTATATAATTAATTTTTTTGATGGTGATTATTGGGTATTTTGTGGTAATCATGTCAAGAATACATATGACTCATGTGTGAGTCTTGGAAGCGGGTATGAACACGAATGGCAGCATGCAGTTGTTGCAAATAATCTACTACAAATAGATAGCAGTACAAATTCAGGGTTTTGTGTTGATGTGTTCGGTGGAATTAATGATGTGATTGTTGCAAATAATGTGTGTTGGGGTGGAAAGTATGATTGTATAAGTGTTGGATCTAGTGGTGGCGGACCAGCATATCCCGGGCCACGCGTCTCTGTTGTAGACAATATATGTTATAATGCTGGACGGCATGGAATAAGAATTGATTCATCTACAGAATCATATTTTATTGTTGACGGTAACCATGTTTACGATCCTGCTCAATATGGGATAACTGTGGCAGCTAATAATGTGATTATTTCAAATAATGAAGTAGTTAACTCTAATAATCGTGGTATTCATGTATATGGTGATGGTTCAACTAGTTATTCAAATATTTCTATATCTGGAAATCAAATTAGTTATGGGAATATATATATATCGAATTTGAAAGACAGTGTCATTTCAAATAATCATATATGTGACACACAATATTCTGGTATGGATATCAGAGGTATAAAGAACTCAGTTATATCTGGCAACGTTATAAAGAATTCTGGGCAGACTGGGGATTCTAATTATGATGATGGTATATCAATACATGATGGGTCGTATTCTGTTACCGCGAGCATAAATAATATCATCACAAATAACAGGATTTTCGATGATCAAGCAACAAAAACACAAGAGGTTGGTATTAAAACATTCGAAAATTCAGATTATAATTTGATAAAAAATAATAATGTTGATGGAAATAATGGGGCGGGAATTGAAGTAGCAGGATCAAACACGTTTGTTGGATTTAATATTGGTTATATTACTGAAAACTCGGGCACTGGTTCGATAACAAGCGGAGGAACGACTGATGTCATTACTCATGGGCTCAGTGTGACACCTACAGCAGAAGATATAAGTATCACACTAAAAGAAAATCCGACCAACACGCCTGGAGCCATTTGGGTCGATACTATCACATCCACGCAATTCACTGTGAATTGCGAGAACGATCCTGGCGCTTCTAATTTAGATTTTGGTTGGAGGGCTATAGTATTGTGAGGTCCGTGAATGGGCGCATCTGAGTTCCCGTGGACTTTTCCTGTCACATTTACATTGCCGCAGCTCAATTTGACTATTGATGATGTCGAAATATCAATATATCGTGATTTGAAACTCGTTGAAGGACTGAATAAATATGCTACAGCATCAGTAAAAATACCGTATCAGTCGCTATCAGGTGGTGAATCTCTAAAAATACGGTTTGGAACAGTAAACCGGTTTTGGGGAATCATTCAATCGTTCACAGAAGGAAATGATGGGCTACTCTTAGTAAGGGCAATATCAAAAGATTTTGTGCTGACAAAGAAATTAGTACCGTATTTGAATCTTGATTATACTTCAAAAGATGGTGGTTGGATCATAAATCAACTTCTTTTGAGCGAATCAGATTGGTGTGACACATCAGATGTATCAGAATCACTTGGAACGATTTCGTATCTCAAATTTGTGCAGGATGACCTCAAAACATGTATTGATATGGTATGTGATCTACTCGGAAAATACTGGTACTGGACACCAGAAGACTCAAAGTTTCATGTTGTGTCACTAGGAGACGCTACTAGTTCAACAAGCATAGACGGCACGTATATATCAGAGGACGATTGGAAAACAGACGCTACGAAAGTATATAACAATATATACGTCCTGGGTGGTAGGATTGACGGGGACGAAAACAATGATTATGTGACAGCATATGCTAGGGACTCAACATCTGAAACAACGTATGGAAAAAGAGAATTACCCCCTCATAACGATCCTGAAATTATAAAACAAGACGTTGGGCAAGATCTAGCAGACGCTCTGTTGGCAAGGTATAAGGATCAATTAGTAACAGGGAAAACAAAACAGATGCCGTACGATGATTATTTGAGGATTGGTGAGACTGTTGCAGTCACAAACACAAACTATGATGGTACATATCTTGTTCAGAACTTAGCGGTGGATTTCGATAATTTCACAATGACAGTTGATCTTTCGAATATCCCTCTTGACTTTGAGCAGGAAATAAGAGACATACAAACGACTATAGATCTTCTCAAAAGAACAATTTCCCCAGTTCTCGAAACATCGAGACCATTAGCATTTTTGGATGATACAATGAGGCGTGGGTCGTCTACTACTGAGACAGAGACGTATGAAGCCACGTTGTCGATACCGTTCACGATTCCGATTACGATAGGAGGACTGAAGCTTGAAGAATCTATTCACAGAAAAACATGAGGTGATGTAATGAAGATATCTGATACAATGAAACGCCCACGAGGGATATTTCATATTTGCGCTAATCCGGAGCGGGTTTATAGTTCGCTCGAAGAAGCGATTGGAGCAGGAGAAGAAATAGAATCAGTTGAAAATAAAATCGTAAATGCAGGGATGCAACAAATAGGTGATATTCTTGCAGGTGTCGAAACGACAAATATCACATTGACGCAATTTGGCGTAGGAAGTGGGAGCACTACATCTGCGTACACAGATACATCACTTGAAACCGAAATAGGCAAGGTGACAGGGCAGATAACAGGATATCCGTACAGGACTTCAAATGTTGTGTACAACTCGTGGGTTGTTGACGATGGTTTTCTTGAAGGAACATGGCGAGAAGTTGGCACTTTTTTTGGGGATGATGTGATGTTTTGTCATATAAATGTGACAGAAAGAGCTAAATCGTCTGGGGACATATTACAGGTGTGGTATGAATACGACGTAACTGGGTGAGATCATGACAAATGAAGAAAATTATTCTCAAGTGGGAAATGACGGTATGGGTGGATCGTATACAACAACGAATGAGTTAGTTGCTGGATGGTTCACAGAATGGGAAAAAAGAATAGGAGACGAATTAGAAAAATTCAAACTTGGCATCAAACTCAATGGGGTGCTTTCTGGTCTTGCTTGCTCAGAAGATGCGGGTGGAGCAAGTAGATATGTTGATGTAGCAATCGGAGAGGCATATATTGATGGTGTAGTATATCCTGAATTCACGGCGAAAACAGATCTTCAGCTTGCAGCAGCTGATGCGACATATGATAGATATGATCTTGTGTATTACGATGTTGCAACTTCTGAAGCGTCTTACGTGACCGGTACAGCATCAGCGATACCTACCATTCCGGATATCCCTGCTTCAGATATTCCGCTTGCAATCGTGAAAAGAGAAGCGAACGACAATACAATAGTAGATGCAGATATCATAGACAAAAGAATATTTGTGAGGGCACCAAATCCGTGTCTGTGGGGAGATGGATCAGACGGGGCGCTCGATGTGACTGGGACAACAAACATAACAGCTCCCATGCAGTACACAACTCTGAAAATTTCAAACGGGGGGACATTGCAACTGAATGCAGACGAACCGCTCATCATAAAAGCACAGAGATACATCTGGCTTGAAAGTGGTGGCGAGGTAAATGCCGACTACCATGGTGCTCCTGGTGGAGCTGGATCACCTGTCTCAGGAAGTCCAACTCCTGGTACTGATGGGTACTGGGGGGATGGCGGAAATGGTGGGGGGGCAGGACTTGGCGTTGGCGGGGATTCCCCTGCATCGTATTTTCAAGATGTATATAAGACTATGGATTTTTCCACCTCTGGAGACAGGTTTATGGGTGCTTGTGGTGGTGGTGGAGGTAATGATGTAGTCGGCAGCGAGGGTGGAGATGGTGGAGACGGGGGCGGGTTGATACTATTGTTCGCACCGCTAATCTATCTCGAATCTGGGGGAACAATTTCATCGTTGGGACAAGACGGAAGTAACAGTGGTGGTGCTGGTGCGGGATACGGTGGAGGAGGTGGAGGAGGGGGCTCCTTAGTTGCAACGTACATCACAAAAACAGATGGTGGTGCAACAATAACACTCACTGGAGGTTCTGGCGGGACAGGAGGTTCTGGAAATGGTGCAGCAGGATCTAGTGGGGTTGAGTTGTACAGAGAAATATTATAGAAAAATATATAATGTTTGAAAACAAAGTAGTATGTGTACTCCGATAGGTGGTTTCACCATGGGGGTGGTTTTCATCATTTTTCCACCCTCTTTTTTTTTCGTAATCGACTCAATGCAAAACTATATCTATCACTAAGTAGATATACAAATGGTCGTGAGGCGAACACTTAACTCTTCGGTCATAGTTTATCTTGTTCAACCTTGCTCCTCTACACCTCACGACTATATTTTTTATAGATAGAAACCTTTATATAATATTAAAACCTATATTATATATGGAGAAATAAACCTAAGGAGCAAAAAAATGACAATATTCGATGAAGAACTTGAAGAACTTTTGCGGAAATCTGACATAACTCTTGAGAAGATGAAGTATCGAATCGAGAGATCAAAAGAAATCTTGGAGTTGTAAAGGATGAAGATCATATATTTCCTTGTTTTGGTGTTAGTCTGCACACCGGTAACAGGTCTCACTCCCATCGTGGAAGAGATTGTTACACCCCCTGTTGAATTAGAAAAAGAACCTATCGAGTGG
>JAXHTJ010000094.1:0-9522 GCA_034190245.1 Halobacteriota archaeon
CCCCTGAACTCTTTTGACCTCATAACTTTATCCATCATATTGCTCTGAATTCTCTTCGATTTTTCACCCCGGCCTTTAGCGATCTCTTCTCCCATAGCCATCTGGATCATCTCTATTAAACGGTAAGTGCGCATCCCCCTCTTCCGTGCATGACCACTCAGGCTCATGCTGCAACCACCGCAGGAGGTGACCAGAAACTCAGCCCCGGTTTCCGCTGCTTCGTCGGCACGCCTACTTGCAATCATCTGAATCTTCTGCATATTGAATGAGCCTGCACCGGCACCCATGCCGCAGCACAAAGCTTTCTCTCTATTGTTTGTCATCTCAACAACTTCAACACCGAGCAAGTCCAATATCTTTCTTGGTGTCTCGATCATGCTTTTAAACTCTTTGCAGGTACAAGGATCGTGATAAGTAACTGTCATATCCAGATTTTTCTCAATCTTAAGCGCCTCTTCCTTCAGCCTATCCCATACAACATCCAAATAATGGACAACTTCAAAATTTTTGACTATCCCCGGATGGTGTTTGTATGCGTGATGGCAACCAACACACATCGTTATCAGCCTTTCAGCGCCCAGATTGCTGAACTTCTCATAGAGGTCTTCTCCAATCTCATTAAACTTGTCCAGATACCCCATCTGATAGTAGACTTCACCACAGCAGAACTCCGTCCCGCCAGCAAAAATTGATCCGTCGAAGAGACTTGTCTTTGAGAGATACTGTGTCATATAGCTCACGGCGCATCCGGGGAGCACAAGTTCATTTGAGTTCTCAGGGGCTTCCCACAAACGAAGAGTCTTCCTCTCTTCATCTGAGAGGAGCTCGGAAGCAAGGCCATACATATTTTGAGGATATTTTGGAATGGTCAGTTTTGCAATTCCGGGAAGACCATTTTTATCATACTCTCTTTTTCTGAACTCCGAGATCAGATCCATGGGGTTTGCATGGCTCTTGCATACGAGGTTGCAGGTGAAGCAAGAGGCACATTCCTTTAGAATAGGAGATTTTTTCCCACCCCTGAGAGCGATCATCTCATTTTTTGCGTCTTCTAAACTTAAATCGACTACAGGGCACTCTGAAAAACACTTTCCACAGACCTCACATTCTTCTTTGTAGTACACGATTAACCTCCAAATTCCGGTGATGGCTAAAGATGAGTATTTATATCTAAATCGCCTTCATAAGGATCTCTAAAACATCATAGACTCCAAAGTCTTCTTCCATCTCATTTACGGCATCTTTGAATGCTCGCTCACACCACGGACACGCTGTGACGATAGCTTCGGCACCAGTTGACATTGCCTCCTCTATCCTCTCTTTTGCAGTCCATTGAGAGAAATCAGAAAATGTTTCCATCACACCGGCACCCGATCCACAGCAAAGCGAATTTTCCTTACTCCGTCTCATCTCAATAAGTTCAATTCCAGGTATTAAGTTCAGGATATTTCTCGGTGCATTATAGACGCCAGATATCCTTCCAAGGTGGCAGGGATCATGGTATGTGACACGCATCGGAACTTCCTTTTGAGGTTTAATCTTGCCTTCACGTATGAGCTGGTATAAGTATTGTGTGATGTGAAGCACTTTTACATCTAGTTCATGTCCAATTTCAGCATAAAGCTCTTTGAATGCTCTATAACCATCAGAACAGGATGTCACCAGTTTGGTAGCACCTGAGGCTTTCACTCTTCCTGACACATCTTCAGCGTAATTTTTTGCCTCTCCTTTATATCCCATCTCATAGATACGTCCACCACAGCATGACTCCTCACTTCCCGCTATGCCGACATCCACGCCTGCATCTTTAAGGAGTGTTATCGCTCCCCGGGCAATAGGCCACAGCTCCTCGTCATATGATAGCCTGCACCCTGCATGGTAGATAACATCTGCTTTCTCTTTATTTATATCCTTTATGTCAAGACCCTCGGCCCATCTTCCTCTGTCTGCCTTCGGTTTTCCAAATACGTTATCTTCTCTTTTGAGGCCATCCATAATCGCCATGTGCTCGGGAAGTAGCTCTCCCTCCTCAACGTATTTGGACTTTAAATCACCGAACAACTCAAGATGGTCTGCCTTGAACCCCGTCAGGCTGTGACACTGCTCCCTGCACGCACCACACCCTGTACAGCTATATATTGCCGTAAGCAGTCTTTCGGACGGCTCTGTGATCTTATCTTCAAAGATACCACGAGCTATCTCAATTCTTCCTGTTGCGTAAAATGACTCGAATCTGAAGTATGCGGCGGTTGGACATATAGGCATCCACCCATCTATCGTGTGCCAGTTTGCTACATAGCAAAGATGACAATGAAGACAATGACTGAACTCCTTTTCATACTTCTCAAAGCTCATTTTAACTCCTCCGGTGGCTTTCCCGGGTTCATTATACCATTTGGATCGATGAATCGCTTGAGATCGCCCCAAAACTCGCCGTACTTTCCAAGAACAGAGGCATCAACAACACCCGGAAACGCTCTGAACCATCCGTAAATACCAACGTCAAGAAGCCCTTTTATCAAGTCCTTGTTCAGGTTCACCATCCTATCTACCTGATCCGGGTCGGAAGCATCCCAGAAGATGCAAGGGTCATTATAGGTCAACTGGCCGTTGAAAGGTCCAACAGGCATCGCCTCGTAGTGTAATGCCTCAAGATCGTACTTTTTGCAAACATCCTTACAAACCTTGTAGTACTGTGGAACAAGCTTCATCACACCGTAAAACGAGCAACCATACAAATTTCCAGCCCTCCATCCAGCTACAGCAGATCTCATGCAGATATGGTCCTTTTTCATAACGTCCGCGGGCATAGGCACGATCCTACCTCCTGTGGATTTAACGATCTTTTTTATCTCCTTTTCATCTGAGTCTACCCGCTCTTTGCTGCCTTCCAAAAAAAGGACCATTGCAAAGAAATCATCATCAGTCCCCATTCCAAAAGGCGAATCCGGCATCATCATTTTCATGATATTCGGGCTGAATGTCATATCCCACATTCCTGCAATCAGATCCTCTTTTGTTAATTTTATAGTTGGTTCAACCATTGCTTCCATAGATGGGTACATAGCAAATTTTACCCTTATCTCTTCTGGCATCGGGTAAACCTTTATCCTCGCCTTTGTGATCACACCAAGATTTCCAGGGCTCCCCTGAAATATCTTTAAGAGGTCAGGTCCATTCACGATACCGCAGTAGGGAATGCCATTTGGAGTTGCCGCAGATCCCGTCTCTAAAACATCACCGTTTGGAAGAACTATTTCTGCCGTCAGAAGATGGTCGATTCCATATCTTGCAGCCGACCCGTATATTCCTCTGAGCATATAATTTGCCAGAACAGAGACGGTAGAAGGTGCATCAGGAGTTATCGCCCTCAGACCTGTTCCTTTCAAAGCCTCAACGAGCTGGACAAATGTGACGCCGGGCTCTATTGTGGCCACCATCATCTCCTCATCAACATCAAGTACCCGGTTCATTCTCCTCAAATCTAGCAGTATTCCACCTTCGCTTGCTATACAGAGCCCTTTTCTGTTTATTCCAGCAGCAAGTGGTACAACTGGTACTTTATTTTCATTTGCAAAACGCAAAATATCCTGGACTTCCTCTCTTGTAGTTGGTTGTACCACATAGTCGGGCATATGCGGCGGAACGATTGGACATTGATCATCCCTTTCAAAAGGTATCAAGTCCGCAATATCTGCAGATACACGATCACCCACGATATCGCTCAATTCTTTTTCAATATTTTTCATCCTCTCTTTCTCCATTCTACTTAGACCAACTCGATTATATTGGTACCTGCATCGTGGCTTATCGTCACCTTTCCAGAACCGCTATACGCCGTACCAGTTATATTCACACTGCTGTCGATTCTATTCAATGGAACATAAACATAAACGTCCATATAACCAGCAGATATTTTTATCGACTGACGTCCAAATTCGTCAGTTGTATTACACTCGATAACGTAGCCATGTTCGTTTATACTCACCGGGATCTTGATTACTTTTGCTGTGGTACCGTTCTTCACTCCTGAAAGATACACATCGCCGATGCCCCCGGAGATGACATTTCCTATGTCGTTATATTGCTCGATCATGGCTTGCCTTGAAGCGTCATCGATCATATCATCAAACAGAGTAAATAGCATCCCCATAAACACCACGGCGATCGAAAGAATGAGTATGTACTCTATCATAAGGACTTGAGCCCTTCTATCCCTTTTTAGCTCTCTTCTCCTCTTCATAGATTCACCCGACATTAATGATCAATCAGCACTCTCTCTTAATAGGCACTTGTATACCTAAAAAGTTTTGGAGGATTCCATCAAACTCACACCGGTAGAGCAAACGAAAGTGCAATTCCAGCACTTATTGCCGCACCCGATAAAGTCCCGAGTAGATTGACCTCCTCTTTTGAGAGGAACTCCATTGAAGCGCCTAACAGACTGTCTATATTACATCCTATCAATCCACTGATAAGCGCTATAGCCATTATATGGACATCTGATCCGTCCGTCAGCAGAATAGATAATAGAGCGATTATCAGTGCACCAAGGATGGCCGCTATTTCACCAAGAATAGAAATTGCCCCCCTTGTCCCTGCCTCTACCACCTCGCCAGTGGTTACCAGAACCGGATTCTTGTGGAGTAATCCGATCTCGGTTGCCATTGTATCCGCAAGAGCAGCCGATAGAGATCCAACAAGAAGATAAGGATTTCCAAGTACAGCCATGAATGTAGGGACGATGCCGTTTGCTATCACGGGGTTGATCGACCGCCTCCCTCCATGAGGCTCGGAGGCACCTATGCTCTTCTTGTAGTCGTACTTCAGTCTGGTGAAGAGAGAGCCTATAACCAGAAACAAAACCAGTATCAGTAAATAATCCGCACCGGCTGAGTACAGTATTATTGAACCGAAGAATATCGCAACCAGTATAGCTGTTAGATCCAGCATACGAGTCAGATAAGCGATTAAAGCAAAGACCAGAAGGGCGATATACGGACCATATTCCACCAAGTATTCCACCATTTTTCTACCCCAGAAGACTTACCAGCACCATTCCAGAAATGAGCGGTATTATAAGGTTATCACTGACCTTCAAAGGCAGCGATTCAAAGAGTGTTGCAGATAAAGAAGTAATTGCAGCCACAGCAGGTCCAAATCCGGATATCATCAATGCGACAGAGCTGATGACAAACATCGCTCCAGAACCCTCTAGGCTCTTTTTTTGATTATGATTCCATTTGTGATTGCCAAACCTCTTTCCGACCAATACTGCACTTGGATCTCCAACTGATAGTACTAAAATGGATCCGATTGCAAATTCCGGTGGTAAGAAGATGATTACCACTAATGTACCGATTAAAAAGAATAGAGTGGCCACATAACCCGCAATTTCACTTCCCCTGAGTGCGGCATTTAGCATCGTCTTTGCGATCACAGCGATAATATTTTCATCTTCGGACTGACGGAGGTACTCACCCACAATGAATAGTATTATACATAATCCCAGAAACAACAGACAGACATCAACATTTATCAAGACAAAATAGACGAAGAGAAGTCCAGGGACAACATGAAAAAGCGATCTATACTCCTGCTGTTCCAGTCTACTTGATAGAAAAAAAGCAGATGCAAAACCTACTACTGCAAATACAGCGCCCAAAGCAAATTCACCCATATTTTCCACCAGACCAAAACCGGAGAAGAGAACCTGTGTCTCCTCAATATATCTGAATATGCTGAAATCGTAAAAAGCGAGGACCACAAGGAATCCCAAAAGTAACGATGGGATTGCAGCGATTCCCATATCGTTGATCCTCCTTCTTAAGATATGGAGTGAAATCACAAAAACAATACCTATCAGAATTATCATTGCGGTGGCTTTGGTGGCCTCAAGGCTAACGTACATCTCTAATCCAATGAAATTTTAAATTTAAGATATTTAAACTGTTCGAAAAAGGGATAGTTTATGATGGTTTATAGTATATTTAAAATAAATAACTCAATGCTGCCTAATGCAAGGTATTACAATCTTAGATTGTTCATCCTTTGGCTAGATTTGGATTGGGGGGAAGATGAATAGAACATCCACAAGAAAGCTTGAACACCTAAAAATCTGCACAGAAGAAGAGGTAGAATCTGAAGATTCTGGTTTTGAAGATATTAGGCTGATACATGTAGCAACACCCGAGATAGAGAAGAAAGAGATAGACATCAGTTTAACTTTTTTGGGAAAACGCTTTCAAATGCCGATAATGATAGCCTCTATGACCGGGGGGCATCCTGATACATTGGAAGTCAATAAATCCCTTGCTAAGGTGGCCGAAGATCTACAGATTGGCATTGGTGTCGGATCCCAGAGAGCAGCTCTTGAGGATCCCGCTCAAGAAGATTCTTTTAGAGTGGTGAGGGAGAGTGCTCCAACAGCATTCATACATGGAAATATTGGCGCTGTACAGTTGAAAAAATATGGAGTGCAAGGAGTTGAAAAGATCGTGGAGATGATCGACGCTGATGCAATAGCAGTTCATCTAAACTTCCTGCAGGAGGCGATTCAGCCAGAAGGAGAAGTCGATGCCAGAGGTGTACTTGATTCAATTGAAGATCTCTGTTCCTCGATCAAGATACCGGTTATTGTTAAAGAGACCGGATCCGGGATATCTTACCTGGTTGCGGAAAAGTTGGCAAGAGCCGGTGTTTCTGCAATTGATGTTGGTGGAGTTGGTGGGACAAGCTGGGCTGGTGTTGAAGTTTACAGAGCGAGAGCTGAAGGTGACGAACTGTTGGAAGATCTGGGCAAGCTCTTCTGGGAATGGGGAATACCCACACCCGTCAGTATAGCCGAGTGCACCCCTCATGGTGTACCGGTGATAGCCAGTGGCGGAATACGAAACGGTCTAGATATCGCAAAGTCTATATCCCTTGGCGCAGATTTATGCAGTGCGGCACTTCCTTTTATAAGGTCCGCCTTAAAAGGGCCAAGCGAGGTTGTTAAAAGTATTAATAGGATGAGCGAAGAGCTTAAGATAGCAATGTTTTTGAGTGGCTCGAAGACAATAGAAGAACTTAAAAACGCCGAAATTGTTATATTGGGGAGGACAAGGGAGATTATGATTCAAAGAGGGAGGATAAGCATTAATGAGTGATGTAGGAATAATAGCCGTAGGTGGCTATAACGAAGTCGGCAAGAATATGACTTCGATACGTGTTGGATCCGATGTCGTTATCATGGATATGGGTCTGATGCTGGATAGGGTGCAGATATATGAAGATGTAGAGACTGAGAAGATGCACTCACTCGATCTGATAAAGATGGGTGCGATACCCGATGATACCATAATGCAGAATGTTGATGGTAATGTGCGTGCCATCGTCTGCAGTCATGGACATCTCGATCACATCGGTGCGATTGCAAAACTTGCTCACAGGTATGATGCGCCGATAATTGCGACACCTTTTACAACCGACTTGATAACTCATCAGATCAAAAAAGAGAGAAGATTTGGAGTGGATAACAAGATCATCCCATTGAAAGCCAAGGAGACCACTCAAATTACTGAAGATCTGGAACTGGAGTTTATCCGAGTTCAGCACAGTATTCCGGACTCCGTCTTTCCTGTTCTACACACGCCAAAAGGTGCGATTCTGTATTCAAACGATTTCAAGTTTGACAGAACACCAGTTCTCGATGAAGTGCCTGATATGGGCAGACTGAGAAAATTGGGCAAAGAGGGCGTGTTATGCATGATTGTGGAGAGCACAAGGGTTGGTGTTCCCGGAAAAGCACCTTCTGAAAAGATTGCCAAGGATCTGGTTATGGACGTTTTATTGAGCGGGGAGAATTCGGACGATGGTGTTATTGTGACGACATTTTCATCACATATAGCCCGGATTGCAACTATCCTTGAAGCTGCAGGAAAGATGGAGAGGATACCGGTATTTCTGGGAAGATCGATGGCCGAGTATGTGAGAACAGCAAGGAAGAGAAAATACATAGAACTGCCGGATGAGTTTGAGATGTGCGGTAATAGAAGGTCTGTGGACAAGATGTTGAAACGCATGATGGAGGAGGGAAAAGAGAAATTCTTGCCAATAGCCACAGGGCATCAGGGGGAGCCAAATGCTGTTTTGAACAGGATCGCCTGCAACGGGACACCTTATGAGATCGAGAATGGTGATAGAATCGTGTTCTCGGCAAGTAAAATTCCAAGTCCACTAAATGAGGCAAACAGATATTCAATGGAGACAAAGCTGAAGATGAAGGGAGCAAGGATATACGACTATGTGCATGTCTCCGGTCATGCTGCAAGAGAAGACCACTGGGAGCTGCTTAAAATAATCTCCCCGGAACATGTAATACCAGCTCATGGGAACCTCAAGATGATAAGTGCATACTCGGAACTCGCTGAAGAGGTAGGGTACATACTTGGTGAGAATGTGCACGTATTGAGAAATGGTCAAGAGCTACTCCTTGATGTTTGAGTTAGTTGATTTATGTCAGAAATAGTCGCTGCATCGATCCAGATGAGGATTGGAGGCTCACTGGATCAGAACATAGAAGAGGCTGATAGGCTGATCAAAGATGCCGCGGATAGAGGGGCACAAGTGGTCTGTCTTCCCGAATATTTCTCAATACCACATGCCATCATCCCGTCAAAAGAAGTTTATCTAAAAGTCCATGAAAGAACAATAGATTTCCTTAGGGATGCTTCACGTGATTACAACCTCATCGTAGCTGGAACTATGATAGAATCAAAAGAGGGCGGTTATTTCAACACCTGTTTTATCTACGAGCGCGGAAGACTTCTGGGCAAGCAGACAAAGGTCCATCTCACCGAGAGGGAGGAGAAGTTCGGCCTTAAGCACGGCGATGAATTCCTTGTATTTGAGAGTGGAATTGGAGTGCTCGGTGTTCTCATCTGTGCCGATGTGTTGTATCCGGAGGCCGGTAGGATCCTCGGGTTGAAAGGAGCGGAAATCGTCTTAAACCCGGTGGTCTCCTTCTACAGAGACGATGACCCGACCAGGGAAGCCAGAAGCTCAATGTTCGTCTCAAGATCCTATGATAACGATTATTTCCTCTTGAAAGCAGGAGGCGTTGGAAAGTCTCAATTTGGGACGAAGATCGTTGGAAGGAGCTTAATCACAGCTCCATGGGGCGTTCTTGCATCTGCAAAGGATGAGAATGGATCGGAGATCGTAATTGCATCTCTTGATATGAATCTTTTGAAAGAGGTAAAAAAAGAGGACTATTCACTTTACCGAAGGATAAAAGAGGCATATCGGCCGCTTGTTGAGTAACCGATCAATCTTCAAGTAAAGAAGAAGATCCCTCTGCATTTTTTGCATATAGATAAATCAAAGTCATCGAGATGGTATCGATGGGTCTGATATTGTATCCCACATTCCCCATTAAAAATTAAACACCCAAATATTTTCAAAACCCACACCCAAACCCTTTTTAAACATCACCCCTTTCAATATATGAGAGGGGATGCGATTATGGATATAACAACAACA
>JAXHTJ010000095.1:0-9467 GCA_034190245.1 Halobacteriota archaeon
AAAACATCGGGCGAAAGCCCCAATCAGTCGTTTCTTCGTCAGGAGATCGGACGTTTTGACGAAGGCTTTTTTGGTTGAGCTTTTGCCCTGAAGGGCTGCAAAAGGTTATTGATCAACCTTTTTATAAAAGGTTAATTTACATCATCCCCGGTGGCATTCCACCCATACCGCCCGGCGGCATACCACCTGGCATACCTCCCATCTTACTTGATGCGATTACGTCGTCTATCCTGAGTATCATAATTGCGGCTGAGCTTGCTGATGATACAGCCTGCACTTTGACTCTCAGAGGCTCCACAACACCGGAATCCAGCATATCGACAACTTTTCCGCTGTAGACATTCAGTCCGGCGTTTTTATCACCCTGCTCATGCTTGGACCTGAGCTCTACTATCTTGTCAATGGGGTCCAATCCTGCATTTTCTGCAAGCGTTCTTGGCACTATCTCAAGGGCATCAGCAAACTTTTGAACAGCCAACTGTTCTCGTCCTTTAAGCGAGGCCCCATATTCTTTCAATCTGAGTGCCAGTTCAACCTCTGGCGATCCACCACCAGCTACAAATTTCCCATCCTCGATTACCGATCCTACAACCCTGAGTGCGTCGTGTAGCGACCTTTCGATCTCGTCGACAACATGTTCGGTTCCACCTCTTACAAGGATAGATACTGACTTTGGATTGTCACATTCAGTCACAAAGATCATCTGATCGCCGCCGATCTTCTTCTCTTCGACAACCCCTGCAGTTCCCAGATCATCTGCACTTATCTCTTCGAGATTCGTCAGGATTTTACCACCTGATGCCCTTGCCATCTTCTTCATATCAGCCTCTTTAACCCGTCTGACTGCCAGAATGCCGGCTTTTGCAAGATAATGCTGCACCAGATCGTCGATACCCTTCTGACATAAGAGGACATTTGCACCACTGCCTGTAACCTTGTCAACCATCCTTTTCAGCATGCTCTCTTCTTCCGAAAGGAAAGCTTGGAGTTGATCAGGAGATCCTATGGATATCTCAGCATCGAACTCGGTCTTCTCTATCTCAATCGCGGTATTTACCAGTGCTATCTTGGCACCCTCAATTTTCTTTGGCATGCCCGAATGCACCCGTTCCTTGTCAATCACAATACCGCTAATTAGCTCTGTATCATCGATAGAGCCTCCAACCTTCTTTTCTATACTAATATTATCAGTATCGGCAGTGTACTTTTCACCGGTCTTGTCAACGATGGCA
Organism: Halobacteriota archaeon; assembly: GCA_034190245.1. Classification (GTDB taxonomy): domain Archaea; phylum Halobacteriota; class Syntropharchaeia; order DAOWMC01; family DAOWMC01; genus JAXHTJ01. Next base: position 1,233 of record JAXHTJ010000095.1, read on the forward strand.
CGAACTGCTTTGACAACAAGTTTACTCAACTTTTCTTTCGATGCTCCCGCACCCTTTCCAGTCATTGAAGTAACAGCAGCGCTCTCCAGAAGATCATTACTGTCTATTGAAGCTTCAGCGGCAATACTACTCAAAATTTCCTTGGCTTTTTCAGCCGCCATCCTGTAACCAGAAGCGACAATTGTGGGATGCACATCCTGATCCAGCAGATCTTCAGCCTTCTTTAAAAGCTCACCCGCAATAACTACTGCGGTCGTCGTCCCGTCTCCGGCTTCGTTGTCCTGCGTCTTTGCCACTTCAACCACCATCTTGGCCGCAGGATGGTCAATATCCATCTCTTTTAATATCGTAACACCGTCATTTGTTATAACCACGTCACCCAATGAATCTACAAGCATTTTATCCATGCCTTTGGGCCCCAATGTTGTACGCACGGCGGAAGCCACAGTTTTTACAGCCATTATATTGTTATTCTGCGCTTCACTTCCACGCGTTCTTTCACTCCCTTCTCTCAGGATTATAATCGGTTGCCCTCCTAATTGTCCTCCCATAATTCAACCTCCTTGATTTAGAAAGGGATGTTTATACTTCTATATAGCTTTTTTGCATTTTTTGTTTTCAACAAGATCAACGAAGTCACCAGAGTCATCAACTCTATCCAGCTCATCTCTCTTGATTATTACAGTGTCTTCTATCTTGGAGGTCTTTAGATCCCCTTCAACTATAAAAACAGATTGCATCATTGCCACTCTAGAGATACTGCTCACCAGTTTTGCCCTCTTAACCATGGTACCGGTGTACATGCTAATTCCAGTTAAGATGGTATTTTCATCATCAGTTGAGACTGCATTAAAAGGTGCTTTTGTGGTAGGGAATACGTTAAATCCTATATCTACCATTGAGGTTAGTATGTTCTGTTCCAGATCCGACAGCTCGTCAAAGTCCAGATGAACATCATCAATCTGAGTCTCTTTTAAGATAAACAAGGGCTCGACCAACACTGTCTTTAAGATCTCTTCTAGCCTGAGACCTTTTTCAATTGTAACATCCATACCTTCTTCATATTTACTGATGCAACGTCTTGAGACTCCCAATTCGGATGCCAAATCACCGAGAGACATGTTTCTGCTAATCCTTGCCTCTCTTAATGTCTTGTTATTGATATCGACATACAATCCCCCAGGCCCTGCATATACGTACGGTGGCACACCATCCACAAAATAATCATATAGAGTTTGAACGTTTATAGATGGAACCCCATATCTCTGATATACAACACCCGTACGAAGCATCTTATTCCTTGTCCTCTCCCCGATTATGAGGGGTGAACCGAGCATATGCTTTGCCAGAAGCTTCAACTCATTTGCCGACTCTTCGCCCATTCCATCAATATTTGACAGAATATTCAAAAGCAGCAGAATCTTCTCCTTCCTGGCGGCAAGATCGAAACTCTTTGGCTTGTTATGGCACCTCTCAGAATTGACAAAACCCGCTGAACTCAATACGTTTATCACCTGTTCCAACAATCTCCACTTATTCATCTTCAAAAGTTAGTTAGATATCATATCATTATAAATATATTTATATAGGTTAGCAAAGATACTGCAAGGGTTTGGGGCCATGACAGAGAAACTTAAAGTCAAGGAGTATATGACAACAAATGTAATCACTGTCTCTCCGGGAGATCGTGTTAGTGACGTTGTAACACTTATTAAAAGAACCGAGCACGATGGGTTTCCGGTAGTTGAAAATGGAAAGATCAAGGGCTATATCTCGTCATATGAGTTGCTATTCTGCGATCCAGATGGAAGGGTGGGTGATGTTATGTCCACTTATCTGCTGGTTGCGCATCCGGATATGGATCTAATAGATTCAGCAAGGGTTATATTCAGATCCGGGGTCTCAAAACTCCCGGTAGTTGATGAAGATGGAAATTTAGTCGGTATTATAACAAACTCAGATGTGATAAGGTCCCAGATAGAGAGGGCTGATCCCAGAAAGGTTTTAAGACTGATAAAAACGTTGGAGGCAATATACAATATAAAATTAGACCTTAAACGTGGTTTAGTTGGTATTGAAGGACTTATTCCAACGCAATCCAAAATTTACGCCGACGAACTGGAGGGGAGGGTGTACGAACTCAAGAGAGGCTTGGCAGAACCTCTGGTAGTGGTTCAGATGCCTAACAGACAGATACTTGTGGATGGTCATCATCGTGTATTTGCGGCAAAAAGGCTTGGAATCGATTCAATGGATGCTTATATCATAGTCATGGAAGAAGAGGTTGAGCTTGGTCTTGAAAGGACTGCGAAGAACTCCGGGTTGAATAAATTAGAAGATATTGAGATCTTGGATTATGCGCATCGTCACCCTCTGGTAGAAACGACTGAACGACTGATAAAGCGCCAAAATGATTACTGACTGATGCACCATAGAGATGATCAGGTGTTTTTTAGTTATACTCCCTCCACGTCTTCTTACACTTCGTGCACCTGAAGAACCTGACTTCGGCTTCATCTGCCGAGCGTAGCTGTCTCAACCACCAATAAGCAGTATCATTTCCGCAATCGGAACACTTGATCTTTATAGTGGGCATTCCTGCGCTCTCTTCTTCTAGAATCACTTCTTCCTTCTCTTTTATCGTGTCCCTCAAGACAACTGAAGGCTTCTCCTTCTCTTTTTTACATCCACATCTTCTGCAGACCAGCATACCTTCTTCGTCAGGTCTCATCATACTCTTACATTCCGGACAAAATTCCATATAAATCCTCTCTTGCGTCTATAATCATCTCTTCATGATCGAAAGCAAGCTTGGGTAGGTTATCCAGCTCAAAAGTTGCAACACTACTTGCATCTGATCCTTCTCTTAATTCCCCACCTATCGCTTCTGCTAAATAACAAATAGATACCATATGACCTCTGGAGTCTCTTTTTGGATCCGAGTACACCCCATTCAACTTAACGAGTCTCACTTCAAGGCCCGTCTCTTCTTTAGTCTCCCTGATTGCTGCTTCCTCCACTTTTTCTCCATCTTCAACGAAACCACCAGGCAATGCATAGTAATCCTTGTAAGGTGGATTTTTACGTTTTATGAGGACTATTTTATGATCGTGAACCACTATAGTATCAACTGTCAACTTTGGCATCTCACCTTCCCAGGTACATATCTCCTTCATCAAAGTACTCTTTTGCAATATTCTCTGCCCATTCCACGCGACCAACGCTCATTGCCCTGTGTGCGTCGCTGCCTATTGCATACTTCAGTCCTGCATCGGCACAGAGTCGTATAAAACTCGGCCATGGAAGACCCCTTCTCGAGTTTAACTCTACAGCCACGTCGAATTTACGAAGCAATGCAATTAATTCCAGCTCTATCTCATCATTGTAATCATCTATCGTCAAACCATGATGGGCAAGGACATCTATACTCTCAATAGATCTTTTGACGGCATAAAAGTAATCTTCATAAGTGCATCTTTTATGAAAGCTACCCAATATCAGGTCGAAGCTATCGTCCCATAACTTAAGATCATCCGTTTTACATATGTCAAGATCAAGCTCTATTCCCACCCTGACATCCATTTCATACATATCGGAATACTCTATGATCTCATTTTTTCTGTTCTTCATCTCTTCAGGCTTGATTCCAAATATATGACCCGGACCATGATCGACGATAGCAATCAGATCCATATTCTTCTCTTTTGCAGCCACAATCAGCTTTTCAACCGAATCCCGCCCATCCGAATAGTTTGAATGGACATGGAGATCCACCTTTACCATTAAACGTTTCCCACCAATATGGAAATACTTTTTATCTGGCTTTAACCTATTTATATCGGATGATCGAAGGGGTACTCTGGGTTGCAATTTTATGCTGGTTACTATCTATAATACTCAAGAATCGAGTGGATGATAAGGTATTTGGAAGTGCTGGTTGGGTCTTTTTCTCGATTTACTGGCTGGGAACGATCTCCTATTATCTGGATATAAGGGATTATTTCAATGTTGTTCTTGTCTGCCTGATGGCCGGTTTCTGTCTGCTAATGGCATTTTTCCTGGTCACTTATAAAGGAGAAAAGAGAGATACTTTGCTTCTGCTTACAAAGGCAACGGCTTTAACCTGTTTGATCTACTTCCCCTTTGCAAACATAAGCATGCTCAATGAGTACATCATCATGGTCACTGCGATGATTACAAATGCGGTTCTAAATCTTCTCGGCGTCCCCACAAGTTTGTCATCTCCAATTATATCTCTGGGAAATCTGGAAGTACAGATAATACTTGCCTGCACCGCTATTGAGAGTATCGCTCTCTTCACCGGTGTGATTCTCAGCGTTAAAGCGCCAAAAGATCGAAAGTTCAAAGCTTTTATGGCGTCCGTCCCGGTTATATATGCGCTGAATATAGTCAGGAACGTGGCTGTAACGACGGCTTATGTCAATGTGTGGTTTGAAACACCGGCTCAAAGCTTCTATATCGCCCATCATATACTGGCTAAAATCGGATCAATGTTCGTCTTGATCGGAATAGCGTATGCCGTCTTTATGATCCTCCCGGAGGTGCTGGACATGATAGAAGACACATGGCTTCTATTCAGAGGGGATAAAAATGCTGGCTAAAGGATCGGTTCAATGGATACTGATCTCAATCATCTTAACGGTTGTAATAGCATACCTAAGCTCCTTTTACTTCGGAATCGGAATTATCGGAGTTGCCGTGACCCTTTTTCTCATAATATTCTTCAGAGACCCCGTAAGAGATCCGGAAGGTGATGGGATGTTATCGCCTGCTGATGGCAAGGTTATGAAGGTAGAGAAAGGAAAGATCGGCATCTTTATGAACCTGCACAATGTCCACGTAAACAGGACACCTCTATCCGGTAGAGTGAAGGGAGTTCAATATATAAAAGGGGCTTTTAGACCGGCCTTCAAAAAGGAGAGCGATTACAACGAGCGAAATATAATCTATCTATCAACAGATCAGGGCGATCTTGAGATAGTCCAGATAGCAGGATCTTTTGCAAGGAGAATCGTCTGTTACGTGCGGGAAGGAGACGATATAACGATGGGGGAGAGGATAGGGATGATAAGATTCGGATCTCGTGTCGACGTTACCATACCCGAAGGATTTGATCTGATTGTAAAGAACGGCGATAGGGTTAGAGCAGGCGAGTCGGTTATCGCAGTAAAAGAATAAGAATTGGACTTGATAAATGCCTGAGTGTGGAATTATCAATTATGAATGAGCTTTGGTTGTTTATTTCTTGATCTGATTCTGAGAGGTGGAGTTTATATAAACAACGTCAGATAGAGCACTAAAAGAAGCAGATGATCGTGATAAAAGCTTCAAATAGGTCACTTCCGGGCTCATGATACACCTTCTTTCTTCTAATGAGCTTCGATTGAAGAATCTATTGCAACTACATTGGATAAACCAATTGCCAATCCGATTACGAAAAACGCCAGGTTTCCAATAACAATGCCAACTCCTATCCAAATACCGATAAAATGGCCTTCAGGATACTTCTCGTCGCTATTTTCCGTTGGTATGCCCCTTCAGAATTGCCTTAAAATTCTATGGTTTCTCAATAATCAGAAGAAAATCTACTTTTGCAGTTGCCCCCCATACCCATAAACATAGGTTTGACATTTGGGATAATGGATATGATTTTCCCCTTTTAAACTGTTTAAAAATACTTCCAGTTTATCTTTGTCGGTATTCATATTCAAATCAAACTTATGTACTTTGTATTTCATATTGACCTCAAATTATTAATAAGCATATCGCCCGAATTGAGCCGCTGCACGATGCTGTCAAGAATACGCTCGACTTACGTAAAACTCAACTTGGCAAACAGACTACCGCCAGTTGAACCAGCTAGTGCAGTCGGCTCCAATGAATTGTTAGGCATCCCGATGCTTTCGTACCTGCGTCAACAACTGCTTCACTTGTGAGATATAATCGTCGATGACTTCTGGCTTTGGTGTGTCTATACCGTGTACGAGAGCATTACGGAAAAGGTATAAATCCTCATACTGCTTTGCCTGGTCTGAGCTAAGCTGCAATAGAAAGTCACGCTTGCGGTAAAAGGCATAGTCACCAGGTTGCTTTGGCGGCATGGCTTCGCTAAGTGCGCGTTGGAAATCATTCCACAAAGCTAAAAACTCGCCGGTACGTGTGGAGGTGGCAGCTGACTTGTCAAGAGATGGTACGAATCCAAACAGGCCTTCATACAAAGCAATCGCCAATTGAAGGTATGCTTCAACTTTAGATTTCTCGACCGTAATGCCGTTGCCTGCATGATAGAGTTGATTTCTCAGTCGGTGATACCATTCAATATCGTCGAGGCTTACCCCCGAAATCTCATCGGCGCCGTACTTTTCCAGTAGGTCGAGCAAGGATGGGAACGACTCGGACGCCTCTTCAAGTTCCCTGCGCGATGGCCCTTTCTTGCCTCTTGCACGCTCTGGGAGACCAAGGAAAGTCTTGACTGATAGCTCGACACCGTTGTCAATACTAATCATTGCGACGCGGCGATCAAAGTCGCTGCCCATATCGAGGTGATCGACGGCGTGCTGAAGTAACTCTTTGGGACCATCAGTCCACGGCTTATTCATCAACTCACTTCCCTATCAGGAGTGCCTAACGGCAGAATTGAGCCGCTGCACGGTGCTGTCAAGCATACGCTCGACCTGCGTAAAACTCAACTTGGCAAACAGACCACTGCTGATCGAACCAGCTAGTGCAGTCGGCTCCAATGATTTGTTATGTTTCTAACGGAATTATCATCAATGTCTCTTTGGATGGATTTTTAACATTCTAAACTTTTCGCTTCCTATTTCGAGTTCCTTTAGAACGGAATCGTATTCATCAGTCTCATTCATTTCATCCGGAATAATAAACAAGATACCATTGCCGATCTTTGTATGGATCAAATATGATAACAATTGATCTTCGAGGATTTTTCGATTCATCATAGCTGTATGTTCTCTTCTTACAACTTTAAATTCAATTAGCACCTTTTCGTTTGATTTCTCCACTATCAAATCAGGCCTCAGTCTACGATCACCAATTTTCAGAATTGGCTCAGATTCTATCTTGATACTTTCGTCAAGAGATTCGATAAAGGCTGTAAGAGATCCAAGGATTTCCGTTACATACCTGCTCAATCTATCATCCTCAGATTGTCTTGCCACATTTCTCTTGGCAAATCCAAGCAACATGTTCTGTGTTTTTTTTAGCAAGTCATACTTATCGAAATCGTTTTCGATTCCATCCTTGATCTTTGAGAGCTCGCGCTTGATTGACTCCTTTTCCTTATCGTAGTAGATCTTCTCAACAATCTGGTTCAGCAACACATGCACGAATGCAGAAATTGACACTATTGCTAAGAAGGCTTCACTATAACCAAAGAAGAGATTGTAATCGTGAGTTGATGGATTTCTCCAATCTTGTCTGTAGTTCTTCAGAAGCTCAATAACTCGTTCATTGAGTATGCTGTTGTCAAGAAGATAGTTCTCAATTTCGTAGGGTGTCTTGTTCTCAGAATCGTGTTCAGCCAGTATCTGAAAAGCTTCTTTCAGGATTCCCTCAAAAGCGTGATTGGTTCTATATACCACATCTGTGTACAGATGATCCTCTTCCAGCTCCTCTGCCTTATTCAGCAGGAATTCTGCTCTTTCAATATGAGTCAATACAGAATTCAATCCCAGCAGCGTATTGTCGGCGTCATGAGCTTCTTTGATCTGTTTTCTGATTAGCTCGATTATGTCCATTTGCCCATCCTACACTTGTGAAACATAACTTATTATTATACCCATTTTCTACATTAATGCTTTACTAACTATTTAACAGTATCCGAAAATTCAAGAAAAAAGAGGCTAATAATTCGTTTGCAAGGATATATTCGTATATTTTGTATTTCTATTATTATAATATGTATAAGTATACATAAGTTCCAAGGTAAAATATGTCTGACTTTGATATACGGTTGAAAGATGACCTAGAGGGCTTTTCGGATTTCTTACAGCTCGGCTATTGCATCCTCCATCGCCTTTTTAAGAACCTCATACGGTTGCACTCCTACAAATATATCGTAACCGATGAAAAAGGTGGGAACACCACTTGTAATGAGCCCCATACATTTTTCAGTTACTGCATTTTGAATATTATTACCAATAAACCATGAAATGTCTTTTTTTAAGATTATAGGCTCTTTTCCGATGTATTTAA
>JAXHTJ010000096.1:0-9400 GCA_034190245.1 Halobacteriota archaeon
ATTTATTCAGCTTGTATTTACTGTATGGACTGCTCTACTATCGATAGAGCTTGAAAAAAAGACAGGACAAAGAGGTACAAACGTCAAAATCTTAGGTGAAGAAGTGGATCGAATAAGGACGCTCGGCATCATCGATCTGATAAAAGATGTTCTGGACTACTTCAATCTTCCATATCATGAGGGGATGCTTTTAGATAAGCTTCGAAGAATGGGGTGTCAAATTGCGCCGATGGCGCCACCCATTTCCGCTTCGCTCAAATGGGTGGCATGCTCGCACTCCCTTCGGTCGGCTCGGCCCTCTGCGCATTACCATGTCTCCTGTGTTCCATACTCGTCCAACCACCAGTCTGGGACTGGTGGAATTCTTACTTCAAAACTTAGCAAGTAGACAATATTTTAAATAATAGGAAAACGAATACATTATCACGGATTGGAAATTGTCACGAGGAATTTTTGTAGCCCATATATGGGCTACAAAAATTCGAGTGAAATCAGGTTCATTCAACTAATTTTTAATGTATGTGGCCTATAAAACCCATAATGTCAGGTAATAATTAGTGGAATTATGGGACTAGCTCTTCATTCAGGGGTGGCGAGGATGGTGCTTGTAAAAAAGCCAATTTAAATAAAACGCATCACGTTCACATTCATCGTCTGAAGATCAAGAACAGGGACTTGTCCGGGTTCTGGTCGTATGTTCAGTCTCTTCTGAAAGTCAGTCTGACCCTGCCAGGTTCCGGAATTAACAATGGTCACACCCCTATATTTTGATAGGCCCATTGTATGAACGTGCCCGCAATGAAGTGCATCTGGTATCATATCTATCACAAGATGATCGATCTTTTCAGGGGCAATTGAGACATGACCACCATAAACGGGTGACAGATGTCTGCGTTTTAACATCTCCACCATCCCCTTTTCTGGTTTTTGGTAGGATGCATGAGGAACTGCAGTGATAAAGTCCTCAAGAGACCTTCCATGATAGATCAAAATTCGAACCCCGCTCAGCTCAATTAACGATGGGTTGCCTACAAATACAACGTTCTTGTCAAATAAATCTCTTATCTCAACTGGAAGTGATGGTTGAGGTTCTGCCTGTCTCACAGCGTCGTGGTTTCCCGGGGCAATGATGATCCGTATGTGATCCGGGATCTCTGCAAGATATTCTGCTGCCCTGCTGTACTGTTGATAGATATCCGTTATTACTAATTCATTCTCCTGGTTTGGGTATATCCCAATACCATCCACGACGTCCCCTGCAATCACCATGTATTCAATCTCTTCGGCGATCGCTTTCTGTTTTTCATCTCCGAGCTCAAGATTCAGCCATCTTACGAACTGTCTCCATGCATCCTCTAAAAACATGTTACTACCAATATGTAAATCGGAAGTTAATATGGCTGATGTCGGAGTAGGGGCGGTATTTGGGACGTGAGATATTGGAATATCGGGATAGGTTATATCTCTAGCGATGAGCAAGCCATCATTTGCAAGGAAACCAGATATACCGATCATCTCGTCGAGAATGATGCTGTTCTCAAATACGCTTTTATCCTTGGGCATAAGCACAGAGCAACTGCCCGAGGCGTCTTCCACGTTTAGAAGCTTATGGCCGTTAGAAGTTGTTTTGCACTCCGAGACCATCCCGACTATGCAAACATCAGTTTTGCCCATGCCACCACTGCTGAAGCTCTCGATGGGTACCGGGCTTATTCGCTTCCTCAATAATTCATTCAATCTGCTGAACCTATCCCTAAAATAGCATACAAATTCGTCATAATCTCCAACACACGTAGAGATATCTGTTATATCTTTTAATATCTTAACCTCAGCCGATCTTTTCGGTTGAAAAGCCTTCACATGATCCGAATCGACCACCAGAATTGACTCGTCAAGAGAATCAATTATGTTCTGAATCAGACCGCTGGTTGCCCCATAACGTTTTATAATTCCTACGGCATCCGGATGTATCTGATATCCATTCTCTACAAACTTTTGGACGATAATATCTGTATCACAATCCATATCAAAAACATATTTACCTTTGAAGACATAAAGTATACGATATGGGAGATAAGAAGGAGCAGGAGAACGGATCCTGGATTGCTTTGATTAAGGATATCGTCTCTTCCGTCTTGGTAGTTGGTGCAATTGTGCTCACAGCATATCTTATATCTGGGACATGGCCTGTCGTTGTAGCGGTGGAGTCTTCAAGCATGGAGCCAAACATAATGCCCGGGGATCTGGTATTCCTTCAAGGGCCGAGTAGGACCGAGATAACAACAAACGAAGAAGAGATAGATGTTTCATTTGAAGAATATGGTGATGTCATCGTATTTAGACCAAATGGAGAGACGAAGAGAACTCCGATTATCCATAGGGCGATGTACGTGATCAATGAAAGTGATGAAATGCCGAATGGTAGAAACGCTCCACACGCAGGATACATCACAAAAGGGGACAACAATCACCACCCTGACCAATCCGGAATGCTGGACCCTATCAAAGACGAATGGGTTGTTGGTGTTGCTAGATTCAGGGTTCCATATCTTGGACATATCACACTATTTGTGAGGGGAATTTTTGTTGACTGAGATTGAGACCGACTGATCTCTTTCTAAAATCCGATGATTAGGTTGTTCCAGATGGCAATCAATCCCAAACAACCAGCCAATATGAGCATCTCCGATACTAAGATGCCAATTGCAAGTGAAATGATTGCTATCTTTTTATTCATTCCACTGATGAAGGCGGCTATACATCCGGTCCAAGAACCGAATCCAGGAGTCATAACAACCAGAACAAGCCCCAACGCTCCATAGCTGTTGACATATTTACTACTGGAGCTTCTTGCCCGTTCAACGGTTCTTTCATAAAACACCATACCTTTAAGATGGGAATCCAGCCTTCCCAGACCTAAAAGCAGTATAGATACGGAAACAATGTTCCCGACTACAGAAGCGAGCAAGACGACTGTTGGATTCAGCTCGATGGCCAGTCCCAATGGAACCGCTCCACTGTGTATTATCGGACTCATTGCAAGTATAATTACTTCAAAGACCTCGGAGAACATACTATTCATCTTTAAACTCGGTTTCGATAGCTTCCTCAATCAATTCATTCATGAATCTGGAGAGTTTTAAAGCACCTTCTTTATCGTAAGGGATAGTGATCGACCATCTAGCCCATCTGGTTTCTATATCATCCTCATGTATGTTCTGAACCCAGTGTTTCTCAAGGGAGATGAACTTACCGTACTCCCCCTCTTTGATGAAGCATCTCAGAACCTGTTTTGGCGACTGGTCTTCATTTGTGCTGAGCACTTTATAACCGATATCTTTTATCGTGCTTATTGTAACCATTCTATTCCTCTTAAACTTTGTCTCACGTGCTTATAAATCTAACTACAATCCTTGCCTATAACTTCGGTTCCATTGTGGTTTTCTCTGACAGCGTTCACAATATTCTCTGGATCAGTACCGTCTACGACGATGGTTCTAATTCTGCACCTTTCTATTATCTTTGCACCAACAGGGTCCATTATAGAAATTGATCCTGCCCTCATATGCCCTTTCATAGCAATCTCCACAAGCTGCTCTGGAGTGATCTTTTGTAACTTCTTCGCATTTGGATTTTTAGTTGGATCGGAGTCGTATACACCATCTATAGATGTTGCTTTTATCAGCAAACCTGCCCCCACATATTCGGAAAGTATTGCTGCAACTGCATCTGTGGTGTATCCAGGACTTACACCGCCCATCACTATCACTTTACCGGGCTCCATAACCTTCTTTGCGTCCTGGTAACTGCATGGTGGGTCCGGATATGCACTTCCAGAGAGCGCTGCAATAAGTAATCTTGCATTCATCCTTGTTCCGTCTATACCCATCAGATCGCAACAGACCTCATTTGAGCCGAAACCTCTGGCTATTCTGATATACTCTTTTACGGTCTTTCCGCCACCAACCACGACAAAGACCATATTCTTCTTTGCGATTTTTTTGATTGCCCCTGCAACAAGATCGAGCTTATCATGTTCTGGTGGCGTAATTACTGAACCCCCAAGAGATACTACAATTATCATCTTGTTCACCAATTTTTCATTTCATTCAGTCACGATGAAGTGGATTTGATAGGTTCTATGGGAACGAGAGAGATTACACCTATCAGATCACCCTTCCTAACCTCGCCTTCTATTCCACTAACAAACAGACAGTAGTCCGCACTTCTCTTCTCTTCGATGGGCATCGGAATTTCCTCACCTATGGCGATTATGTGCCCGACGGTGTGCCTTGCATATGGACATAGGGAGGCCATGTGATTTGGTGGAATTGTTATCTCTTCGATCTTTATCGATTTTGTCTCGCTTGCCTTTAACTTATAATCTTCTGCCGCGATCAGATATATTATCTTCCCCAATGTTTTCCCCATTTTGAAATCGAATTCATTGAGCAATTTCTCGTGAACGTCCTCCCGGATTGCCCTTGCCCTGTGAGCTATAGTTGGCATTTCAATCACGCCTCAGCCTTTCTCTCTAAAGATGCCTTTATCTTCTTAAGTCTGGAGAAGTTCTCCCTCTCCATCTCTTCCAGACGCATTCGTATGTATTTGGCAGTCGCACTGAGTCTCGGTACTATGATATATTCCAATGCGTTGACTCTACGTTTCGTCTTTTCAACTTCAATAGCAAGCTTTTTCACCGTCTCCTCAATCTCGGCAAGTTTAATGATCATCTCAATTGATTCTTCGAAGCTCTTTGCGCACTCGTCTATAGTTGCAGAGGTATCGACAAAACCGTACCCTCTTTGAGTCACATTTCTTGTGATCTTCCCTGCCTCTATTAGCGGCACTTTTACCCCCATAATATTCCTTGTATCAAAATCCATGGACATCTCCTGAGCCGTAACATAAGAGATCTCTTTTACGGATTCAACACCGAGTGTTGCCTGAGCCATCAAAAGATTCCTGTATGCCTCTTCTAGTCTACCTTCCACATCATTTCTTACACCCCGGACCTCCTCTACGATGTCCAGGAACTCAGAGATCAGAGCATCTCTCTTCTCCTTCAATAATTTATGACCCTTCTCGGCCAGCTTGACTCTTCTGCTCAGCTTCAAAAGCTCCATCCGTGTAGGGCTGATTCCCTCTATAATATCTGGCATAGACTAACTCCTAAGAACATGTTACCCTCTGAACTAATATTCCTTATATCTTTCTTTCCTGAGTTCTCTCAACGGATAGGATGGGGCTAGTACGTGAGAATTTGAGAAACTTTTTAAGAGAGGGAGATCACTTGTTTAGCGAGGTATAAAAATTGCTCCAGATTGAAGATTTGTCCGTCGATGTGGAAGGCAGAAGAATAATCGAGGGTCTACATCTGATCGTAGAAGAAGGTGAGACCCACGTACTCCTTGGGCCAAATGGTTCCGGGAAGAGCTCGCTTCTGCTCACTGTTCTCGGTTATCCAAAGTACAAAGTGAAGAGTGGGAGCATACTCTTCAAGGGGAAGGATATAACCCACATGCCAACAACTGACAGGATTAAACTCGGTATAGGGATCTCTTTTCAGAGCCCACCAGCCGTTAGAGGCGTCAGACTTAGTGATATGGTAAATGTGGCCTTTGGAAAGAAGACTGAGGAGGCCGTCACCTCTGATGTTGTCGAGCTCGCAAAAAACCTGAAATTTACAAACGATTTTTTAGAGAGGGATGTGAACTTGGGCTTTTCTGGAGGTGAGGTCAAGAGATCTGAGATAATGCAATTGGTGGCCCAGAATCCGGATTTTGTAATGTTTGATGAGCCCGATTCAGGAGTGGATGTAGAGAATGTGGAGCTGATCGGCGGCGTGATGAGCGAGCTTCTGGACAGGGATAAGAGGCCGAGTGAGAGGCAAAAATCAGGTCTTATCATCACACATCTTGGGTTTATTATGAATTATGTGAAGGTTGATAGGGCCCACGTTATGTTGAATGGAAAGATTGCATGTTCCGGAAATTCAAAAGAGATAATGGATGAGATAATGAAGGAAGGTTACGAGAGGTGTGTCAGGTCATGTCAGACTTAGAAAAGGCGAGAAAGGCGAAGGACAAACCTGCATCCTTTGGCACAGATATCGATTTTGATGATTACTCTATTGATTCGGAAGACCATTCCCATGTTTCATCTTTAAAAGATATTCCTGAAGATTACCAGGAGATACTGCCGATGTGTGGGGTTGATCCCACTGGAGATAGTCGCTCTGGATCTTTCTTCCAGCTCGATCACTCGGTGGTCTTCTCTGATTCAAAATCAAAGACGATAGAGCTGATGAGCACACCAGATGCCATTGAGAAGTACGACTGGTTGAAGAGTTATACCTGGAATGTAGTGCCTGTCGACATGGATAAGTATACGGCTCAGACAGAACTGAATCCGACGAACGGATATTTTATAAGGGCATTGCCGGGTGCAAAAGAGATATTTCCATTACAAGCTTGCCTGTTTATAGGAACAGAGGGTTTGTCTCAAAATGTTCACAACATCATTATAGCAGAAGAGGATTCAGAGCTTAATATAATAACCGGATGCTCATCCTCTCACAATGTTAGATCTGCCCTGCATCTTGGTGTCTCCGAATTTTATGTAAAGAAGAATGCAAAGATCACATTCACAATGATCCACAACTGGGGAAAAGATATGGATGTCAGGCCGAGAACGGGTATAATAATCGAGGATGGTGGAACGTTCATAAGCAACTATATATGCATGGAGCCACTCAGGAGCCTGCAGCTTTATCCAACTGCTCACTGCACCGGTACAAACTCGAGGGTGTCATTTCAATCGATACTTTATGCCTCAGAAAAGACCAAGATGGATGTCGGCTCTCGTGCAATCTTGAAAGGCAAAAATAGCAAAACAGAGATAATCTCAAGAGCGATCTCAAGGGACAACGCAGAGATAATTGCAAGGGGGCACCTGGTTGGAGAGTCTCCAGATGTTAAAGGACACATAGAGTGCAGGGGCCTGATACTCTCAGAAGGTTCAAGGATACACGCAATACCGGAGCTTGAGGCAAAGACTCAGAACCTGGAACTATCGCACGAAGCGGCTGTCGGAAAGATCGCGGAAGAGGAAGTCTTTTATCTCATGTCGAGGGGGCTTTCTGAGGACGAGGCCACATCGATGATCGTTCGTGGATTCTTGAACGTTGATATAACCGGGCTTCCGGAAAAGCTCGCTAAAGAGACGAAGAAGATGCTCAAAATGAGTATGGAAAAGGTTTTGTGAGTCTGAAGAGGATGCAAACTTGAGGATCAGTGCAGACAGGGTAACACACGGTGGGAAGTTAGCCGAGGCTGCTGAAGGGGCAGGGAAGGGCGAAGATGAGATTCTGGATTTCAGCGCAAGCGTGAATCCCCTTGATTCACTGGATATTAGAGAGAGCATTTTTAGAGCATATGACAGGATCAATCGTTACCCCGATGATAGATACGAGAGACTCTACCTCGCCGCCTCTGAGTTCTACGGAGTTTCTCATGAGAACATAATAGTTGGAAATGGCTCAACAGAGGTTTTGAGACTATTCTGCGAGGCCTTTATCGAGCCAGATGATCTTGTAATCATCCCAAAACCAACATATGGCGAATATGAGGTCAATTGCAGGATCTTTGGAGCAAAAACCGAGTTCCTCGATTATTCATCCATTAGAGATAAAGATCCTGATATTGAAGAAGAGATAAGAAGAGCCTCTTTTATATTTCTCTGCAATCCAAACAATCCCACAGGGGATCTCATTTCAAGGGATGATATGATCGTAACTGATAGAGATCTGCAAGAGATATAAGACGCACCTGTTTGTGGATGAGGTCTTCATCGAGCTGTCCAATCAAGAAGAGAGCATCACATATCTTGTCGCAGGAGAAGACCATCTTTTGTTATGCGCTCACTTACAAAATCTTTTGCGATACCGGGTCTGCGACTTGGTTTTGGTATCGGCTCAAAAGACACCATCCAATCTCTTGCTAATATGAGGCCTACATGGAATATAAACTGCTTTGCAGAGGAGGTTGGTGTGAATTGCCTTGTGAATGGAGAAGATTATCTGAAGAGGTCAGTTGAACTTATTAAGAAGGAGAGGGAGTGGCTTTTTGATCAACTGAGCAGGATTGACGGCATTGAACCGATGCCAAGTCAAACGAACTTCATTCTTCTGAAACTCAGAGATTTCATCTCAGAAGAGGTGGTGCGACTTCTCTTGAATAACAACATACTCGTAAGGGACTGCACTTCTTTTAAGGGTCTTGGGAATGGATACATAAGAGTCGCAGTGAGAACAAGAGAAGAAGATGAAAGGCTTATCAGGGGCCTATCATCTATAACATTAGCCGAAGATCCATGAATCTGTTGATGAAAGTTTATCAGAGTGTATGAGCTGCTTGATGATTGCTCACACCCTTCTCTTCCTCAAAATGAGTATTACGGCAATTATCGTGGCTGAGCTTATCGCGGTGAAGATTTCGAATCCTGGGGTGGAGGTTTCGGGTTTGATTTTTACAAGAACGGCATCAGTGTGTCCCTCATCCAGGCTACCTATTGGTTTAAATGCCGTAAATACATACCCCCCATCCGAGGTCTGCTGGACAATGGAACGTTCCTCAATGAACATCACCTCTTCCAGGTAGTTGAATTCATCGTCATATAAGTCTTCACATCCAAATGTCTTTATCCACTCCTCATCTCCGTCTGCGTCTGTCTTTAAAAGCCAGATACCAACTCTTGGAATTATCCCCTCCTCAAGTGAACCTGAGGACCTTGAAGATGATACTACAATATACCCTCCGTCTGTAGTCTGCAAAACGGAGTATGCCCTCTCCGCAACATCCGGATCCCCATATGTCCTGTTCCACTCTTCAACGCCGTTTGAATCGGCCTTTATAAGCCATGCATCATACCATCCATGTCCATAAGAACCTGTAGATCCAACAAGTATATATCCGCCATCTGTGGTCTGTTGAACGAAGTAAGCCTCATCATTTTTATCTTCTCCATATGTCCTGTTCCACTCTTCGACGCCCTTTGAGTCTGTTTTTACAAGCCAGACGTCAAATCTACCAGCTCCATACGATCTTGTATCTCCTGCAATTATATACCCACCGTCAGATGTCTGCCGGACCGGACCGAATATAATACGTCCCCATTGTCCCCTCCATAACTCCTCTCCCACGCAACAGAAGGAGCAGCGTCCGAGACGCCTGCAAAAAGCAAAAGTGTTACCAACGCAATCGAACCAAAAACCAGTGCATGTGACGCAAATGTTGATGATAATCTTCTGTTTAGCATGAGATCACCTGATTTTGTATTATACAGATCTAATTCTTTATAGATAAAAGTTATGATGTAATCATATGGTCATGCCGATAAA
>JAXHTJ010000097.1:0-9298 GCA_034190245.1 Halobacteriota archaeon
TATTGAAGCAAGGGTAGTGAGTAATTCTGTAAATATGGGGGCTACTCCCATTGCATGAAATATCTCGGGAGGGACATTGAATGAGTGTAATACGAGTTTCTTTCTTCCTTTCATTCCATCCAATAAATCTTGGAAATACGCAGAGAAGGCTCCTATTGCCGGAAGTCCCACTTCAACTGTTTGAGGATCCAAAAAACCACCAAATTGCTCATTTAGACTCCTTGGCATAACTTTCCTCATAAAGGGAACCATACCGAGCATTGCTTCAGTGCGACGAGAATGAGGAAGTGTTGAAGGTAGTACGCCTGCTAATGGGATTAAGGGCAGTAGGGGCATAACTTTACCCATAGTTGAGGTTTGTCGTATACGCCAGATGCTTCGTAAGGTTGACCATTCGCTCATCTTTTCACCTTCTAATTCTCTCAAGAAACGCCTGTACTCTTGTACGAATTCTACCTGCATCGGCAAGAGCTCCGTATTCTCTCTCCAGTACGAGAACGGGGATACCTTTTTCTTCAAGATCCTTCTCCAACATCGCATTATCCACCCCATGGCCGTCGCAGTACTTTATACTCTCAAGGATAATACCGTCAACATCCGCCTGTTTGGCCATATCTTTTACAAAATCAAGTCGCTTGGAATATGAGTCAAACATGCGTGGACATGGGGTACGTTTGTAATAACGATCGGAAATAGCATCCATTGGATTGCCATTTTCCTTTATGGGTTCCCAAAAAGATCTCGTACCAAAGCAGAGTGAGTCGGTAACCACAAGCCCTTGAAGACCCTCAATTATATTAAACAATGCAGGGTCATCAATTTCACTTCCTGCTACCATCAATTTGTGTTTATATCCTGAAACACCCTCACTTTCAGCAAGTTCATTTAATAATTCTTTTAACAGTTGGTTGTATTGACCTTTAGGCATCGAGGTACCTGCTACAAGTACGCTTAGGCTTTGTGACCCCGTGATTGGTGGATTTTCACTTCTTCTAAGTTCATACAATCTCTTTAAAAGTGATCTCGTTTTATTGAAGGTGTTTATAGAATCCTTTAAGCTTTCCTCTGTGATTTTAACCTCAAAATGTTCTTCCAGTTTATCCTTAAAAATTCCAATCTTTTCTCTATACCACTTCAGCCCATATTCTGTGATCGTATGCGGAACTGAGATGATATTCCCCATAAATGGGGTTTTTCCCTGGGCCTTCCAGTTGCTGTGAGTGGCGCACATATGATCACAGCTATAAACAAAAATCGCCCCATCAAAGAAATCATATTTTCCCTCCATCAACAGTTCAAGAAAGGCACGGGCAAAGCTACAGTTAACAGTCCCCAGATATGAATCCGCAAGTGTTGTCTCAACACAGCCTGCCCCCTTATCCTGAATGGAAGGATTCCCGCGGCATGAACAATCTCCTCTGGCATATATGTACAGTTATAACCTAAAACCTTCTTCTGACTATTCCAACCCTCTATATGAGGATTAATAAGGGTCTCTGATATTTTTGTCAATTCATCTAACGCACTAATTTCATCACATCATAACGTTTTCAATTTGCAGAAATAACGAGCTATGTCCAGTCTGCCAAGTTGCTGTCCTCCAAGCCATATCTGGGTCTCTTTTATGTCTCGCCAGTGTTTTTCAACATCCGCATCCCTAACGTACCCCCATGAACCCATTAGCTCCATTGCTTTATTTGTAACCATAACAGCCATGTCTGCTGAGTATACCTTCGCAATTCTTGCCTTTGCAATCAGCTCATCTGACCATCTCGGACCGTAGCTTTTTGGATCTCCGAACATTTTGGCAACAGAAAGTGTGTATATCCTTGCGGTTTCAATTCCTATTGCCATATCGGCGAGTATGCCTGCGTTTATGCTGTGCTCTTTTATTGGCTTTCCCGCAACAATTCGCTTTGTCGCATAATCGGTAACGATATCAAAGACGTTTTGTGCTGTCCCAACCGACATGGCAGCACTTCCGATTGAGCCAAAGACGAGATTCTGGTGAAGAAGTTTCGCATCGTCACCAGGACCTGCTGCCCTATACCTCTTTGGCACCCTAACATCGTCATAGTATATCGTGCAGTTTCGATCGGCAGCCATTCCTGCTTTCTTCTCAAAATCGCTAAATGACATCCCTTTGATTGGATAAGGAACATAGATCATCGCTATTCCATCATCACCCAAATCAGGATCTGTTGTACATACAGTCAGGTAAAGAGAGGATACACCACTATTTGTTGGCCATTGTTTCGTCCCATTAATCACCCACTCATCACCATCAAGTTCAGCTCTTGTATGAATCTTCTTCCCCTCCATACGGGGATTTTCAATGTCACAGCCACCTTCAGGCTCCGTCATCGCAAAGCACCCCATATTCAGCTCTTTTCCAGTGAATATTTCTTCAGAAAATTCTTTTATCAGATCATCCCTTTTATATGGCTCAAACAGAATGGGTGCAAGACACCACCCTGTACATCCGAGTGCAACAGCAATACCACTATCGCCTGCTGAAAGCTCCTCCAAAGCACCGATGAAGGCTGTGGAAGACATCAGATCCCCTGATGCTCCTGACAACATCAGCTTCCCGAATCCAGGACCACCTAACATCAGCTTCTCCATTATCGAATTTACGATATTATGGTCTTTATCATCATCGATCTCCTGCCTGAAGGGGTTGATCTCATTCTTCACAAAGCCCTTGATAGCTCTGCGAATCATCTTACTTTCAGTTCCCTCTAACTCTTTTATGGATAAATGCTCTGGCATATTTTGGGCCTCCTTTCTGACATCTTCAGATCAAATCATAAAATTAATACTTAAAGATTCGTAGGTTAATACCCTTATAATTTTTCATTTATAGTCTACTGCTATTGAAAATAAAGTAAATTTTTAACTTTTTTGTTTATTTTTTATATTTTGGTTAATTTTAACTCAATATGAAAATCTTGGCAACCCCAAAAAAGCGTGATAAAAAATAGATCATCTTCCTCTCAGCACGCCCCTTCCAGCAAGAATACCGGTTGCAGCAGAATTTACGATGTCCCTTGAAAGACCAGTACCATCACCCGCTGCGTATAGGTTCTTGATGTTTGTTTCCATATCCTCAGATACCACAAGTTTCATGGAGTAGAACTTGATCTCAGGTGCGTAAAGGAGCGTGGAGTCGGATGCCACACCCGGAATAATCTCATTGAGTTTCTCAAGGCCTTCGATTATGTTCATTGTGATTCTGTGAGGAAGAGCCATCGATATGTCTCCAGGAGTTGCATCTTCCAGCGTGTTCTTAACAGAGTTTCTTCTTATCCTCTCCCATGTAGATCTCCTCCCCCTCCTCAGATCCCCAAATCGCTGAATAATCGGTTTACCACCTCCTATCGTGGTAGCAAGTTTTGCAATAGATTTTCCATACTTTGTTGTGTTTTCTAAAGGTTCAGTGAGCTTCATCTGGACCAAAAAAGCAAAATTGGTGTTTTCTGACTTTGCATTCTTCATTGAATGACCATTTACCCCAATAGAGTAATCATAACTCTCCTTAACTACAAAACCATGTTCATTGGTACAGAAAGTCCTTGTAAGGTCATCATATCTCTTTGTTCTAATGTAAAACTTTGGATCTCTATTTATTCTGGTAATGGGATCCATCACTATCGCCGGAACCTCCACTCGAACCCCCAGATCTATTGGAGCAAAATCCGCCCATATGCCATACTTTTTAACGAGTTCATCAACCCATGACGCCCCAACCCTTCCAGGAGCAAGTATCGTGTTATCCGACAATATCTTCTCACCATCTTTAAGTTCCACACCTTTGCAGCAGCCATCTTCGATGATCAAACCAGTAACTTCGGTCTTGACCATGAACTGAACTCCCCTATTCTTCAGATCGTCCCTGAAGCTCTTTATCACCTCCGGCGCGATATCAGATCCCATATGCCTCTGAGGAATCTCGAGAAATGCAGCACCGATGGCTGCCGCACGCCGTTTCAAATCTTCCACCTCTTCATCGGTTGGTTGACGAAGTTCTGATGGGGCACCGTATCCCATGAATGTTTTATCCACCTGCTCCACAAGCTTCCAGGCAGTATCATTATCATTTGTAAGTTCCGTGAGATCTCCACCAACATCGGGTCTCAGATTCAACGTGCCATCCGAAAAAGTCCCGGAACCACCAACACCACACATTATGTCGCATGGTTTACAACTGGCACATTTTGCAGTCTCTTTCATGTGACATTTTCTGTCTTCTATGTCCTCGCCCTTGTCTATGATCAGCACATTTAATTTCTCTATAATCTCATTTGCGGCGAACATACCTGCCGGACCAGAGCCTACTATAACAACATCTTGTTTCTCCACGTAACTTACCTCTTAACTCCATCTACCATTATATGCTATGCGGTTATAAGCTTAATCTTCCCTTTTTATATTTACTTCTCCATCATCTATGCTTATTTTTATATTAATCTCCCTGAGATATCGCGCAGAGGAACCGTCTCCGTGAATTAAAAGCTCCATCAGATCATCAACTTCATCGATGTCAGAACTGATGAAGAACGAGTCGTAGACGCTTACGCTCAACTTACGTTCCTTGGCAATGATTATGTGATCAAGAAAACTTGCCCCGTGATAATCCACCACAAACTCTTTTGGTCTTTTCAAGAAGACAATGTTTGTTCCACCCCGTCTTCCCGGGGCGATGACTACATCTTCCTCACGATCAAGTATCTCATTTATATGCCTCTTCTCAATCAATGGTAGATCTGGCATGACTATGAGTAATGGCTCATTCATGCGAAAAAGGATCTCGTTGATCGCTTCATTGAGATCTTTTTCATTTATAAAGAGATTTAAATCTTCCAGCCCCGCTTCCAATGTTTTTGTCAGCACTACAACCTCTTTTGCATCTGAATCCTCGAGCACACCCAGCACATCACGCAGCATGCACCTGGCAAATGCTCCCCTCTCACTTTCGCTTAGAAGGGGAGAAAGTCGGGATTTTGCATCAGTTCCCTTAAATGGGACTATCGTCATCATAAGCTCTCATCATCCTATTAAAATGGACCCTTAATGGGGCCCTCTCATTAATCTTCTTTATCTTTATTCCTCTTCCTCCACTCTTCAAGAGGAACACCGAACTTCTTTTCAACCTCTTCTCTAAAAACAGGACCAGAGTTGTAGGCACAGAATGGTACGATCCTTCTCTTGGGGTCCGGCGTAGCATAATGAATGACACACCTTTTGACACGTTCGATATCGTAGTTGAAAGAATCCTGGAAGTGCATGGCGCTTACAAGCAACATATTGAAGTTCCAGTGTATGTCTGAAAGACCACTCTTACCATCCGATAAAAATAGAGACGATATAAATTTAAAGGGGTCCATGCCTTTAGGAGCTTTCTCTTTGTCGAAATACTTTCTTAACAGCTTCACCGCCTCTTGTGGGATTTTTGACTTTGAGAGGCGATCGCCTTTAACTTCTTCAACGACCTCCGAGACACCCATCAAAAATCCTTCAATGTCAATAAAACGTGTAATCGGTATAACTTCTCCATCTACAACAAAGATATATGTGGCTATCCCACAATGCGGATGCGCACTGAACGTGACCTTTGGTTTACCATCTATGAGGTATGCCAGATCGGATATTGAGGCAACACATGGTACCGGGTAGAAGTCCTCCTTCTCCAGGAAGTCTGTCTGTTTGATGAGTCTGTCAGCCAGATCAGGTAAAGTGAACCTCTGCTTTAATCGATCTTCCTGAGAGATTCTACCAGTAAAGGAGACAGGTTGAAAGTTAACCGCTCTGATCACATCGACGTTATCTATCGCAAATTTTACAATCTCTCCGACCTGATCATCATTAAGCCCATTCACCACAGTCGGAACCAATACGGTTGCAAGTGGCTTTGGGTTTGTATTTCTGAGGTTCTCAATGGCTTTCATCTTAATATCCAGTAGCGGTCTTCCTCTTGCTTCGATGTAGTCCTCATCTCTCAGACCATCGAACTGAAGATATACCGTATGCATCCCGGCATCCACCATCTTCTGGGCATATTTTGGATCTTTTGCAATCTTGATCCCATTCGTTGCAACTTGAACCTGAGGAAAACCCAACTCATTTGCCTTTTTAACTACATCGAAGAATCTTGGATAAACCGTCGGCTCCCCTCCGGCAAACTGAACTGCCACTGTCGGAACGGGCCTATTGGCCCTTAACACCTCAAGCATACTCACAACTTCATCATAAGAAGGCTCAAATACATATCCGGCAACATTGGCATTTGCAAAACATATCGGGCATTGAAGGTTGCACCTGTTTGTAAGATCAACATTTGCCAGCGCAGTGTGACTGAGATGTATATCGCATAGGCCACAATCAGATGGACAAACTTCGGCATCTGTAATATTTGGATTTTCAACACCACTCCCATCATAGGCAAATTTCTCTGCGTGCAGATACATCTCGACGTCTGACCAGTATACATCTTCAAAAGAGCCGTGCTCGGGGCACTCTTTGCTCATCCAGACTCCCCCGTCACGTTCAAATATCTCTGCACTGATGATCCTTTTACAGTAAGGGCACAATGAACTGGTACTCTTTGGCAAACCTTTATTCATAACACTTTTATATGAGACGATCCTACCCCCTTATCAAGATTTATAGTAATCATTATGCCTTTAAAATGTTTTCTGTTATGGTGGAATAAATTATGGTTACATTAAACACAATAATATATGTGATATCGGCAGCTTTTTGGCTGATGATTCCTGCATACCTACCAAATAGTGCCGCAGCTCTTATAAAAGGAGAATTGCCCCTTGATTTCAAAAAGAACTTCATAGATGGGAGAAGGATACTCGGAGACGGTAAAACCTATCGTGGTTTTATTGGAGGGACGCTGTGCGGCTTTATCATTGGTCTAATCCAGATGATTTCAGTGGAAACTTACAATCCGTTTGGAATGCCACATTTAGAGGTAATTGGAATTCTATGCCTCTCTTTTGGGGCGATGTTCGGAGACTCTGCGGCAAGTTTTATAAAGAGGCGCCTGGGGCTGAAGAGAGGGGATATGTTTCCCGTTGTTGATCAGCTCGATTTTGTCTTCGGAGCATGGTTTATCTGTTTGATATTTACACGAGAGTGGTTCCTCAGTGTCTTCACTCTGGACATAATCATCGCAACAATTGTAATCACACCAATCATACATATAGGCGTGAATAGGATAGCATACAAGATGGGTAAGAAGGATGTGCCATGGTGAGATGTGACATTTGTGGTAAAGAGGCAAATACGAAGAAATGCCTAATCTGTAATAAAAATGCATGCGCTTCACATTACTATATCATGCTGGGCCTCTGTTCAAAGTGTATCAAGGATGACGAACTTCCCTAAACATTAAATACGATTGCAACTAAAATCTGATGGATGGCAAGGATAGGTATCGCGGATACGACTTTCGCAAGGGTTGACATGGGCGCAGTTGCGATAAGGGAACTGAAGAAAGGCGCTTCTGTATCGATATTGCGCTACACTGTTCCCGGGATCAAAGACCTGCCTGTGGCTTCTAAGAAGCTTATTGTAGAGCAAAAATGCGATATCGTGATGGCTCTTGGGATGCCTGGGCCAAAAGATATCGATAAGCAATGTGCTCATGAGGCATCATCTGGACTTATAATGACGCAGCTGATGACAAACACACACATCATAGAGGTCTTTGTCCATGAGGACGAGGCAGAAGATGAGAGGGAGCTTAAGTGGCTCGCTGAAAGCAGAACCAGAGAGCATGCACAGAATGTTATAAAACTACTTTTTAAGCCAAAAGAGCTTGAGAAAGAAGCAGGCCAGGGTAAAAGAGAAGGATTTGAGGATGCCGGGGCAGCGAGGTTGTGAAAGGGTTGGGTGGGTAGATACGTACAAAAAAATATAATGCCGGTTCACCCCTCTTTTCAGGAAAGATTAATAAATAATCAGTGTCAGATAACACTATAGTGAAACTTAAATCAAAAATAAGTTCGATTTTAGTACTATTTATTTTGTTATCACCTGTATTTTTTCCACTAGTTTCTGCAGACGGCACCCTACTCGTTTATGATTATGATATGGAGCTTTGGGGGCTTCAAGATGAAGATCAACAGTACTGTTTCATCAATTATGAAAATGGGTTCGAAAATATGCTTTTATCTGTTGTTGTTAGTGATTTTCACGGAGAAAAAGCTGTCTGGATCTTCCCTGTTCCCGCAAAGCCAGATGAGACGGTAATAGATATAATCAAAGGATCTCCAAGACCTCATAGCTATGATGTAAAAGAAAGAGCAGATGAAACAATTTCAGATGTTTTTTATTATATGAGGTTAACCCAACTTTATACAATCTCTACTTTTTTTCCTTGCCTCTTTTAAGGCAATTGGGTCGCCGTTAAGTGGTGGCGTGGATGAGAAAATCACAATTCATGAACATATAGAAAAAATGGGTTTGGTAACAGAGCTTGTTACGGCAGAAGATGGTAGAGCATTTTATGATTACCTGACAGATAAAGGGCTTGATTTACCTTCTGATTCAAGATCGGTTTTTGATGGATATATTGGTGAAGAATACACTTTTGTCGTCTCCTGGATTTTTGATGTCGAAAAGTTCAAAGAAGAGTCTGCCACGGAAGACATGTATGGTAGAACCATAAATACTGTTGGAGTTTTTATAAAATTCCCAACTGATAAGATCTATTTTCCTTTGAAACCAACAAGCGTTTATGGAAGTAGGGAAGTTCCGATATTGATTTATTTGATGAGCCATGTAACACCAAAACTTTACACGAAAATTTAAAAAGAAACTGAGGTGAATTATTGCCTTTCTTCGTCCATGTGCCATCTCTGCTTCTGCGTGTCTTTACCCGAGTCTATCAACCGCTCTCTCCTGAACCAAACAGTCGAATAATCGGGTATTGTTACAGGAAATCCGAGGAACTTGCGAAAGGATATCCTATCTGTAATAACCTTTTGCAGCCCTTCGGGGCAAAAGCTTAACCAAAAATGCTTCGCAACTGCCTCTCAAGTTCCGGGTCTGAGAGGCCATGCCACAGCTGTAGCACGAGCATATTTATCATTATAACCTCATCGACGTTTGGTCTGCCGCCTTTTTCGGTTTTGTTTCGGAATAATTCGCGCACGATAGGGCGAAAAGCGTTCCAATCGATAAGAGGTTCAATATCTCATAGTTTATCGCCAAGTTTTGCAACTCTTTTGTACTCTTCACGAAGTGTGAAATCGGTTAGGGATCCCATGTATTATAGATGTCA